>NZ_JBFABE010000067.1:0-42921 GCF_040640155.1 Streptosporangium sp. NPDC023615 | reverse complement strand
TGCAGCCTCATCTGCCTGCGCCGACTCCGAACCTCATTCTGAAACCGTCAGTAAGGTGAGCGGATGCGTGTGATGGTGGTGGACGACCACCCGATGTGGAGGGACGGGGTGGCCAGGGACCTGGCCGAGGCCGGGTACGAGGTCGTGGCCACGGTCGGGGAGGGGCGTCAGGCCCTCCGGGTCGCCGCGGCCGTCAGGCCCGAGCTGGTCGTGCTGGACCTGCGCCTGCCCGACCTGCCCGGGGTCGAGGTCGCCAGGGGGCTGGCCGCGACCCGGCCGCCGCCCCGGGTGCTGGTGCTCTCGGCCAGCGGCGAGCAGGAGGACGTCCTGGAGGCCGTCAAGGCCGGCGCCTCCGGATACCTGCTGAAATCGGCGAGCAAGGAGGAGTTCCTCGACGCGGTGCGGCGTACCGCCGAGGGCGACGCCGTGTTCACCCCCGGCCTGGCCGGGCTCGTGCTGGGGGAGTACCGCAGGCTGGCCGCCCGGCCCGCGCCCGAGGCGACCCCGCGCCTGACCGAGCGCGAGACCGAGGTGCTCCGCCTGGTCGCCAAGGGAATGTCGTACCGGCAGATCGCCGAGCGGCTGGTGCTCTCCCACCGGACCGTGCAGAACCACGTCCAGAACACGCTGAACAAGCTCCAGCTTCACAACCGGGTGGAACTCGTCCGGTACGCGATCGAACAGGGTCTCGACGAGCCGTAGGCCGGACTAAGGTGACACGGTCGAGGCGTTGCGTTCACGCGGGCACGAGAGAGACTTGACGAAGACCCACCCGTGGTCCGCCGCTAAACTTCCAGAACCCCCTGAACATCCCGAAACCTGTGGAAGTCTCGAGGCGGACCCCGACGCCGAGCCCCGCGGAAGCCCGGGCCCGGGAAAGCCCGGGGTCGCGCCCCCCGGCGTGTGCCCGCGAGTCCTTCCCGCCCCCGCACGTCCCCCAGCACGCCCCCGAAACCCCCGTCCCCCTCGAAGCTCCACCGGAGGTCGCACCATGACCATGTCCGCCTTGGGCGAGCCCTGCGTTCTGCTCAAACTGGGCGAGGTCGTCCTCAAGGGCAACAACCGCGAGCTCTTCGAGCGCAGGTTGCAGGCCAACATCAAGGCCGCCCTGAAGGACGTCGGCGTCAAGGTCGACGTACGGCAGCGTCACGGCGTGATCGCGCTCTTCCTGCCGGAGGGCAGCGACGCCGGCGTCGCCGACGCGGTCGCCGAGCGCGTCTCCTACGTCCCCGGACTGGTCTGGGTGCACCGCGCCTGGAAGGTGGCCAAGGACCCCTCGGCGATCACCAAGGCCGCGATCGAGCTGCTGGCCGACCGTGAGGACGTCAGGCGCGGCGTCTCCTTCGCGGTCCGCTCCCGCCGCCGCGACAAGCGCTTCCCGCTCACCTCGATGCAGCTCGACCGCTCGGTCGGCGGGGAGCTCAACGACATCTACGGCATGCCCGTCGACCTCAAGAGGCCCGAACTGGTGGTCTCCATCGAGGTCGACCGGGACGAGGCGTTCGTCTTCACCGGCGGGCAGCCGGGCCAGGGCGGGCTGCCGGTCGGCACCAGCGGCCGGGGCCTGGTCCTGATGTCCGGCGGCATCGACTCTCCGGTGGCCGCCTACCGGATGATGCGACGCGGCCTGCGCGTGGACTTCCTGCACTTCTCCGGCATCCCCTTCAGCACCTCCGAGTCCATCTACAAGGCGTACGCGCTGGTCAAGGCGCTCGACAGGTTCCAGGGCGGGTCCCGGCTGTGGGTCGTGCCCTTCGGCAAGGCCCAGCAGTCCATCAAGGCCTCCGGCCAGGAGCGCCTGGCGGTCATCACCCAGCGCCGCCTGATGCTCAAGACCGGCGAGGAGGTCGCCCGCAGGCTGCGCGCCGCGGCCCTGGTCACCGGCGACTCCCTGGGGCAGGTCTCCTCCCAGACCCTGCAGAACATCACCGCCCAGGACGACGCGGTCGACATGCCGGTCCTGCGTCCCCTCATCGGCCTGGACAAGACCGAGATCATGGCCGAGGCCCGCCGCATCGGCACCCTGGCGATCTCCGAGCTGCCGGACGAGGACTGCTGCACGCTGCTGGCCCCGCGCCGCTCCGAGACCGCCGCGAAGGTCGCCGACCTGAAGAGGATCGAACGCCGCCTCGACGTCGAGGAGCTCGCCACCCGGCTGGCCGGGTCCCTGCAGGAGTACCGGCTCGACACCTGACGCACCCGGCGCTCCCGGGCCCCGGGAGCGCTATGCGGTGGCCGCCGGGCCGGGGGAAAACCCGCGATGGCAGGATTACCCCGTGCCATCGGGGAAACGGCGAGGGGAGTGATGGTGGAGCAGCCCGAACCGCCCGAGGAGCCTGAGGAGCCCGAGGAGCCCCGCCTGCCCCCGGGCCAGTACGTCCCCCGCGGCCGGCCGGTGATGCACTACGGCCGGGTGCCCACCTTCCGCCCGGCGACCTGGCGTCTGCACGTCATGGGGGCGACGGCCTCGGGCGAGCAGCACGGGTTCAGCTGGCCCGAGTTCTCCGAGCTGCCGCGCACCACGGTCCTGGCCGACTTCCACTGCGTCACCAAGTTCTCGATCATGGGCAACGAGTGGAGCGGGGTGTCCACCGCGACGCTGATGGAGCTCGTCCCGCCCGCGCCCGGCGTGAGGCACGTCATGATCTGGGGCGAGTACGGCTACAGCGCCAACGTGCGCCTGGGCGACTTCGCCCGGGCCCAGACCATGTTCGCGATGGAGCTCGACGAGAAGCCCATCTCCCCGGAGCGGGGGTTCCCGGTGCGGATGATCGTCCCGCACCTGTACGCGTGGAAGAGCGTCAAATGGGTGCGCGCCGTGGAGTACCTGCTGGAGGACAGGCGCGGCTTCTGGGAGGAGCGCGGCTACCACAACATCGCCGACCCCTGGCGTGAGCAGCGGTACTCGTACCAGGAGGAAGCGGGCGAAGGCCCGCCGTGATCGGCGTTCGCCCCTGATCGCGGGGGCGGGTTGACTACGGTTTCCCGCATGTCGACCACCGGCTGGGTGCTTCTCTGCGTCCTGAGCGTCCTCATCGGATTCGTCCTCCCGCGCCGGCGGGGGCGTTCCCCGGGCGACGCGGGCGGGCCGACCGAGGAGGCGACCTTCGTCACCCTGCACATCGCGGCCATGGCGGCGCCCTCGCTGCGGTCCGGCCTGACCCGCGACTCCGCCCGCAAGGCCGTCGGTCACCTGCGCGCCCTGCTGGGCACCGGAGCCGTCGCCGTCACCGGTCCCGAGGGTCTGCTCGCCTGGGACGGCGCGCCGGCCTGCAGGCGCGACCACGCCCGCGAGCACGCCGCCCCGGTCCTGGCCTCGGCGCGCCCCCGCCTGGTTCCCCGGGACGCCTCAGGCTGCGACACGCCGGGCTGCGCCGCGGCCGGGGACGGGATCGTGGTGCCGCTCACCGTGGACGGGCGGGCGGTCGGGGCGCTGGCCGCGTACGACACCGTGGTCGGCACCGGGCTGGTCAGGACCGTCACCGAGGTCGCCCGCTGGGCCTCGGGCCAGCTGGAGCTGGCCGAGCTGGACTCCTCGCGGCGGCGCGCCATGGAGGTGGAGATGCGCTCGCTGCGCGCCCAGATGTCCCCGCACTTCGTGTACAACGCGCTGACCACCATCGCCTCGTTCGTCCGGACCGACCCGGAGCGGGCCAGGGAACTGCTGGTGGAGTTCGCCGACTTCAACCGGTACGCGCTGCGCCGGGCCCGCGATCTCGCCACCCTCGCCGAGGAACTGCACTGCGTGGACCGCTACCTGATCCTGGAACGTGCCAGGTTCGGCGACCGACTGCGCTTCGCCGTCCGGGTGGCGCCCGAGGTGCTCCCGCTGACGGTGCCGTTCCTGTGCCTGCAACCACTGGTGGAGAACGCGGTCAAGCACGGTGTGGCCGCCACCGGACGTTCCTGCGAGGTGCGGGTGGTGGTCTCCGACACCGGGGCCGAGGCGCACGTCAGCGTGGAGGACGACGGCCCCGGCATGTCCGCCGAGCAGGTCGCGCTCCTCCTCGACGGCGGCCCCGCGGGGCCGGGCGACGAGGAGGGGGCCGGGCTGGCCGGTGTCGACCTGCGGCTCCGCCAGCTCTACGGGGAGGACTACGGCCTCGTCGTGGAGAGCGCCCCGGGTGCCGGGACCCGGGTGCGGGTCCGTGTCCCCAAGCCCCCTCCGGCGGTAGCTATTTGTAGTCAAACTATTACCTGAAGTTGCCATGAGGGTTGCGGTGGGTGTGCCGGAAGGGACAGCGTAGGGTCATGTTGCGAGTCCTGGCCGTTGACGACGAGGTCCCCGCTCTCGAGGAGATCGCCTATCTCCTCCGCCAGGACCCCCGGATCGAGCACGTCTCCACGGCGGTGGGCGGGGTCACCGCGCTCCAGGACATGGTCCAGATGATCGGCACGGGGGAGCGGCTGGACGGGGTCTTCCTCGACATCCGCATGCCCGGTCTCGACGGCCTGGACCTGGCCAGGCTCATCGCGGGTTTCCCGAACCCGCCCAGGCTGGTCTTCGTCACCGCCCACGAGGACTGCGCCGTGCAGGCGTTCGAGCTGGAGGCGGTCGACTACCTCCTCAAGCCGGTCAGGGCCGACCGGCTGGCCGAGGCCGTACGGCGCCTGGAGTACTCGGCCCCCGCCGCCGCCGAGCCGGTGCCCGAGGACGTCATCCCGGTCGAGCTGGCCGGGCGGACGAGGTTCGTCCCCCAGCAGGCGGTCTGGTACGCCGAGGCCCAGGGCGACTACGTCCGGCTCCACACCGACGAGGGCAGCTACCTGGTGCGCATGCCGCTGGCCGCCCTGGAGCGGCGCTGGGCCGGCTCGGGCTTCATCCGGGTACACCGCAGTACCCTGGTCGCGGTGCGGCACGTGAGCGAGCTGCGTTTCGACGGGGGCCGGGTGATGCTCCGGGTGGGCACCGAGACGCTCCCGGTCAGCCGCCGCCACACCCGCCAGGTCCGCGAGCGGCTCGTCCGCCAGTTCCGGGACCGGCCCGACGTGCCGGGCATCACCGGTGTCGCCGCCGGGATGCCGGACCCGGGCGGCACGGCGGGCGGGTCCGGGATGCCGGGCGCTCCGGGTGTGCCGGGTACGCCGGGTGCGTCGGGTACGCCGGGGGTGCTGGGTGCCCCGGTGGCTTCGAGTGCCCTGGACGTCCAGGACGTCCAGGACGTCCCGGGCTCCCCGAGGGTTTCCGGTGCTTCGAGTGCTTCGAGTGCGCCGGGGATGGCCGCCGCGTCGCGCGCGGTCCAGAGCAGGCCCGTGCCCTCCGCCGCCCTGCGGTGACCGCCTGAGGCCCCGCGGCCGTCCGCGGGGCCGTTCACGGCCTTCTCGGGCCGCTCCGGCCTCCACGGGAGGACGCGGCCCGGCGTCGTTCGCCCGACCCCGGCCGTCCGGGGGCTCGCCTTTCGTCCCTCCCCTCCGGGGTCTTCGTCCCGGGCCGCCCCGGACGGTCCCGGGCCGCCCCGGACGGTCCCGGGCCGCCCCGGACGGTCCCGGGCGGTCCCGGGCGGTCCCGGGCGGTCCCGGGCGGTCCCGGGCCGCCCCGGGACCGTCCGGCGTGCCCCTCGGACGATCGCGTACCCGCCGGTCGGCCGTGCCGTGGGCAGGTCGCACCGCGACGGCGATCCCACGCCCCGGCGGCTCCCCACGAGCCCCACGGGCCCCGGATCGACCGCTCGTCGTCCGCCGTCCGCCGCTCGTCGTGCCGGCGCCTTCCGCACATCGACAACTACACGCCGTTAATCGCGCTGGGCGTCAAGCGTCACTCGCTCGTCCGGACGCGCCTTTAGTGTTCCCTCATCGGAGAGCGAGACCCGCCGCGTCAGGGGGGACAGGGCCGCAAGGCTCGCACAAGACCTGATGCGCGGGCACCGGGCGATCGCCGGTAACCGGCGAGGTCCGGTCATCGGCCGCCGGGTCCTTACCGGGGGGAAGGGGCCACCGATCTCCGATACGACGGGACGCCCGCGCAGGGGACCTGTCCGTGATCCGGCCACACGGGGGCGGCCGGATCACGGGGACGGGCGTCCCGTCCGATTCCACGGCCTTCGCCGGGGACGGACCCGCCGTCCGGCCCGATCACCTTCGTCCGGGGGCGGGTGTCCCGCTCGGTCCCGCGGTCTTCACCGGGACGAACCCGTCGTCCGGCCCCGTGATCTTCCGGGCCACCGGCGTCGCACGCGGTTCCGAGGAGCCGGGTGCGACCTCAGCGGGCCGACTTCGACGGCTGGGGGATCGACGCCTCGGGGCGCGAGGCCGGGATCTCGACGGCGTCCGTCCCGACGTCGCGCACCTCGACGTCGCGCACCTCGACGCCGCTGACCTCGGTGACCTCACCGACCTCGCTGACCTCGGTCTCACGGACCCCGGCACCTCCGGCCTCGGTCTCGCGGACCTCGACGCTGTGGATCTCGGTCTTCCGCACCTTGGTCCTGCGGACCCTGGTCTTCCGTGCCGGGGTCTCCCGGGCCTCGGTCTCCTCCACCTCGACGCTGCTGATCTCGACGCTGTCGACCTCGACGGTGACGGTCGTGAGATCGGGGACCTCGCCCTCGCGCAGCTTCTTGAGCACCTCGATGTCCGCGCGGTGCTTCTCGACCCCTCCCGGGGTCTCGATGCAGAACGGCACCCCCGCGGCCACCGGATGGCGCAGCATGTCCATGAAGGGCAGGACACCGATGTGTCCCGCGCCGAGGTTCGCGTGCCGGTCCCTCGAGGAGCCGCACTCGTCCTTGGAGTCGTTGGCGTGGATGAGCTTGAGGCGGCCGGGGGCGATCGCCTGCAGGGCGTCGAGGGTCTCCTTGACGCCCTCGGACGTCGACAGGTCGTGACCGGCGGAGAAGGAGTGACAGGTGTCGAAGCAGACGCCCGCCTTGGGGTGCCACTCCAGGGCCTCCAGGTAGGGCTCGAGATCCTGGACGGTCCTGCAGAGCATCCCGGCCTGCCCCGCCATCGACTCCAGCAGCAGGTCGGGCCCGTCGTCGGGGATCTCCTCCAGCAGCGGCAGGAGCCGCTCGCGCACCTGGCGCATGGCGTCGTCGCGGGACTGGCTCACCGCCGATCCGGTGTGGACGACCAGCCCCTTCGCGCCGATCGCCTGGGCGCGCAACAGGCCGTGCCGCAGTGTGGCCAGGGACTTGTCCAGCGTGTCGGCGCTGGGAGACCCCAGGTTCACCAGGTACGGCGCGTGCACGAAGGAGAGCACGCCCGAGTCGCGCAGCTTGGCGTCCTGGGCGGGGTTGCCCGCGGCGAGCGCCCAGCCCCGGGGGTTGGTGACGAACACCTGGATCATCTCGGCGCCGATGTCCGACGCGTACTGCAGCCCGCCCTTGGCGAGGCCGCCGGTGACGGAGACGTGTCCGCCGATGGGGGAGAGAGGAGTCATGGTGGGGCCATTTTAGGTGCTCCCCCCGTCCCGTCACCGTTCCCGCGCCGTGTCCGCACGCCGGTCGTCCGTCCTGCCGCCCCCGGCGCGCCGGCGCGCTCGCGGGACGTGACCCCCGACGACCGTCCGGGCCGTGGGACGCGGCCGCCCGCGGATCGCCCCGGCCACGGGACGCGGCCGCGGTCGATCACCCCAGACGCAGGGCCAGGAAGAAGTCCACCCGGTCCTCGAGACCGGACAGGTCGCGGCCGGTCAGCTCCTCGATGCGCTGGACGCGGTAGCGCAGCGTGTTGACGTGGACGTGCAGGATCTCGGCGCACCGGGTCCACGAGCCCGAGACCCGCAGGAACGTCTCCAGCGTGCCGACCAGGTCGGCGCGGTGCGCGCGGTCGTAGTCGTGCAGCGGGTCCAGCAGCCGGGCCCGGAACACCCGCCGCACGTCGTCGGGAACGGAGGCGAGCAGCAGCAGGTGGCTGGCCAGCTCGTCGTGACCCACGACCGCGTCCGGCTGCGGGCGGTCCTCGGCCATCCGCCGGGCGTGCCGGGCCTCCTCGACGGCGCCGCGCAGTCCCTCCACCGGGACGACGCCGCTGACCCCGACGCTGATCCTGCCCGCGCCGAGCCCGGGAGCGAGGGCCCGTACGGCCTCGCGCACCTCGGCGGTGACGTCGGTCCCCCCGGCGCCCTCCGCCGCACCGCCCGGCCCCGGGGCGGGCAGCAGCGCGATGATCTCGTCTCCCGGGCCCGTCGTGCCCCGGCCGTCCCCGCCGCCCCCGCCGGCCCCGCCGCCCCCGCGAGTTCCGGCCTCCCCGGGACTCCAGGCGTCGCCGGCACCCCCGAAGGGCTCTGCGCTCCCGGCCACGCCGACCGCCGGGAAGGCGCACATCCGGTGCAGGACCTCCTTGACCACGACGCGGAGCTCGCCCGGTCTCAGGCCCCCGCGGGCGGTCGCCGACACCGCCACGTAGCCGCGCTCCGACAGCAGGCCGGTGACCCGGAGCCGCGGCAGGAAGTCGTCCGGCCTGCCACCGGACAGGACGAGCCCCACCAGCTCCTGGGTGGTACGCCCCTCCGGGGTCAGCCGGTCGTCCAGGCGGGCGCGCTCCAGCGCGACCACGGCGGCCAGCTCGGCGGCCAGCGCCCGCCGCTCCGGGGCCCAGTCCCGCCAGGAGCCCTCGAAGGCCAGGAACCAGTCGGCGACCCGCGGGGTGGCCTGCTCGTCCACCGCGAGCACCGAGTAGCGCTCCGCGCCGGGCGGGACGCACGGCAGCCGCTCGGCCGCCAGGAAACCCCGGGCCAGCAGCGGGGCCGTACCCTCGTCGAGCGGGTGCGAGCCCGCGACCACCCGCCCGGCCGGGGTCAGCACCCAGCAGGGCATGCCGAGGTCGTGGCCGACCAGGCGGAGCACCGGGTCCAGGCCCGCGCCGGCGGTGACCCCGGCGACGAGCCGCCGGTGCCGGTCGAGGACGGCGGTGATGTCCGAGGCCCGGCCGGCGGACAGGCGCCGTACGACCTGCTCGGTCAGCTCGGCGAAGGAGAGCGCGGGCGGTACGTGCAGCAGCGGGATCCGGTGCCGCAGGCAGGCCCGCACCAGGTCGGGCGGGAGCTCGTCGCGGCCGGGATCGCCCGCGCCCAGCGCCGAGACCCCGGCCGCGGCCAGGCACCCGACGAACGTCTCGCTGTCGGCCGGGTCCTGGCGCCAGACCAGGCCGGTGAGGACCAGCTCGCCCCCGCGGAGGTAGCGGCCGGGGTCGAGCAGGTCGGTGGTGACGACCCAGCGGAGCGCCGGGTCCGGCTCGTCGCGGCCCGTGACCAGCGACAGGCCCAGACCGGTCATCTCCAGCAGTGCGCTCAGCCGCATGTCGTGAGGGTAACCGAGTGCCGGACCCCTCCAGGTTTGGAGCATGTTACGAAAACTCATGGCGGACCCTTGCCGTGATTCGGACGTCCTGCCGCTGGACCGGGGGCGCTCGCGGTGTGTGTACTGCTCACATGTCCACGCCGCGTCCCGCGAGTCCCGCTCCGCCGCTCGACGGGCTCGCCGCGTTCAACGCGCTGGACCGCGCCGGGGCCGAGGCCGAGCTGCTGACCTGCTGCGCCAGCACGGCCTTCGCGCGGCGGGTGGCCGGGCTGCGCCCCTACCCCGACCTGGACCGGTTGGCCGGCACGGCGGAGGCCGTCGTACGGGAGCTGGACTGGCCGGACGTGCGCGAGGCCCTGGCGGCCCACCCCAGGATCGGGGAGGCGCCCCGCGCCCCGGAGCCCCCGCCCGGACGACCCGGCCCCAGCGGTCCCGGCGATGCCACCGTTCCCGCCGATGCCACCGGTCCCGGCGATGCCACCGATGCCACCGGTCCCACCGGTCCCACCGGTCCCGCAGATGTCGCGGGTCCCGCGGATCCCGCCGGTCGTGCCGGTTCCGCCGGTCCCACCGGGAGGGAGTCGGCCTGGTCCCGCCAGGAGCAGTCAGGGGTCGGCGCGGCCGGCCCCGGGATCCTGGACCGCCTGGCCGAGGGCAACCGCGCCTACGAGCGGCGGTTCGGCCACGTCTACCTGGTCTGCGCCACCGGCCTGTCCGCAGCGGAGCTGCTGGACCGCCTCACCGGGCGGCTCGGGAACGACGAGGGGACCGAACGGGACGTGGTCAGGGCCGAGCTCGCCGCGATCACCCGCCTGCGGCTGGCCAAGCTCCTCGCACCCGTCCCCGCGCCCCCTCCGGGGAACGCCGCATGAGCCCGTCCACGCACGCGCCCCCTCCGGAGGATGCCGCATGAGCCCGTCCACCCCCGCGCCTCCCCCGGAGGATGCCGCATGAGCCTGTCCACGCACGTCCTGGACGCCGCCCTCGGCAGGCCCGCCGCCGGGGTCGCGGTCCGCCTGGAGCGGCACGGCGAGGTGCTCGCCGAGGGGGTCACCGACGCCGACGGCCGGATCGCGGGATGGACGTGCGGGGCGGGCGCCCACCGGCTGGTCTTCGACACCGGCGGCTACTTCGCCGCCCGCGCGGTGGACGCCTTCTACCCGCGCGTCTCGATCGACTTCACCGTGGCCGACCCCGGGGAGCACCACCACGTGCCCCTGCTGCTCAGCCCGTTCGCCTACTCGACGTACCGGGGGAGCTGACATGCGCGTCGTTCTCGGTCCCAACCGCTACGGCAAGGCCGAGGTCCGCCTGGTCCGCGTCGCCAGGGACGGCGGGGTCCACCACCTCAAGGACCTCACCGTCTCCACGGCCCTGTCCGGCGACATGGAGGCCGTCCACCTCACCGGCGACAACGCCGCGGTGCTGCCCACGGACACGCAGAAGAACACCGTGTACGCCTTCGCCGGGAAACACGGCGTGGCAGAGATCGAGGACTTCGCGATCCTGCTGGCCCGCCACTACGTGGACTCCCAGTCGGCCGTCCACCACGCCCGGGTGTCGATCGAGGAGCACTTCTGGGACCGCATCCCGGTGCCGGCCTCGGCCACCGGCCCGGGGGCGGGCGACCGGCGCCACTCCTTCGTCCGCTCCGGCCGGGAGACCCGCACCTGCCTGGTCCACCACGACGCCGACGGCACCACGACCGTCGTCTCCGGGCTCAAGGACCTGGTGGTGCTCAACTCGACCGACTCGGAGTTCTCCGGGTTCGCCGAGGACGAGTACACCACCCTGAAGCCCACCGCCGACCGCGTCCTGGCCACCGAGGTCACGGCCCGCTGGCGGCACTCGCCCGGCCGGCCGGACGGCGCGGGCGGGGCGGGCGCGGCGGCGGCGTACGGTGAGTCCTACGACGAGGTGCGCCGCCACCTGGTCGAGGCGTTCGCCGGCACCTACAGCCTGTCGCTGCAGCAGACGCTCTACGCGATGGGCGAGCGGGTGCTGAACGCCCGCGACGAGGTCTGCGAGGTGCGCCTGGCCATGCCGAACAAACACCACTTCACGGTGGACCTCACCCCGTTCGGGATGGACAACCCCAACGAGGTGTTCCACGCCGCCGACCGTCCCTACGGGCTGATCGAGGGGACCGTGCTCCGCGACGACGCCCTCGACGCCCCCGGGGCCCGTTTCGCCTGGGAGTAGTGACGACCATGGACTTCCTGCGACCCGCCACCTGGGCGGAGGCGCTGGCCGCCAAGGCGGACCGGCCCGAGCTGGCGCCCATCCAGGGCGGCACCGACATGATGGTCGAGCTCAACTTCGACGCGCGGCGGCCCGAGGGGCTGCTCGACCTGAACGGCGTCGCCGGCCTCGCCGACTGGAGCCGGGAGGCGGACGGCCGCCTCAGGGTCGGGGCGGGCGTGTCGTACGCGCGGCTCATCGCCGAGCTGGGCGACCGGCTGCCCGGCCTCGCGCAGGCGTCCCGCACGGTCGGCTCGCCGCAGATCCGCAACCGGGCCACCGTGGGCGGCAACCTCGGCGCGGCCTCGCCCGCCGGGGACTCCCACCCGCCGCTGCTCGCCGCCGGCGCGGTCGTCGAGGTCGAGTCCGCCGCCCGGGGCACCCGGATGATCCCGGCCGACGGCTTCTACCTGGGGGTCAAGCGCAGCGCGCTGGAGGCCGACGAGCTGATCCGGGCGTTCTGGATCGCCCCGGCGAGCGGCCCGCAGTACTTCTCCAAGGTCGGCACCCGCAACGCCATGGTGATCGCGGTCTGCTCGTTCGCGATCGCCCTGCACCCCGGCGAGCGCAGGGTCGGCACCGGCATCGGCTCGGCCGCCCCGACACCGCGCCGCGCCGTCGCCGCCGAGGAGTTCCTGGCCGCCGAGCTCGACTGGCAGGCCCGGCTCGACCCCGGGGTGCTCGCGCGCTTCGGCGAGCTGGCCACCGAGGCCGCCTCGCCGATCGACGACGTGCGCGGCACCGCCGCCTACCGGCGCCACGCCATCGCGGTGATGGCGCGGCGCACCCTCACCTGGGCGTGGAACGAGCTGCGCTCCGGGCACTTCGAGAGGAGGGCCGGCTGATGCGCGTCACCTTCACCGTCAACGGCCGCACCGAGACCGCCGACGACGTCTGGGAGGGCGAGAGCCTGCTGTACGTGCTGCGCGAACGGGTCGGCCTGCCCGGCTCGAAGAACGCCTGCGAGCAGGGCGAGTGCGGCTCCTGCACGGTCTACCTGGACGGCCTGCCGGTCTGCGCGTGCCTGGTCGCCGCCGGGCAGGCCGAGGGCAGGACGGTCCTCACCGTCGAGGGGCTCGCCGACGGCGACCGGCTCGACCCGGTCCAGGAGGCGTTCGTCGAGTGCGGCGCCGTCCAGTGCGGCTTCTGCACCCCCGGCCTCGTCGTGCAGGCCCACGACCTGCTCGCACGGGTGCCCAGCCCGTCCGACGCGGAGATCCGCGAGGCCCTGGCGGGCAACCTGTGCCGCTGCACCGGCTACGAGAAGATCCTCGACGCCGTGCGCCTGGCCGCGGAGCGCGGGGCCGGAGCCGACCCCGTGCCGTACGGCGGCACGCCCGCGCCCGAGGAGCGCCGATGAGCAGCGTCCTGATCGAGAACGTCCACATCGCCCCGGTCGTCGGCCCGGAGATCGCCTCGGGCCACCTCCACGTCGAGGGCGACAGGATCGCCGCCCTGGGCGCGGGGCCGGCCCCGGACGTGCAAGGGGCCGTCCGGATCGACGGGACCGGCTGCCTGGCCACGCCGGGCCTGGTCAACACCCACCACCACCTCTACCAGTGGGCCTCCCAGGGGCTCGCCCAGGACGCCACCCTGTTCGAGTGGCTGACCGCGCTCTACCAGGTGTGGGCCGCCATGGACGCCGAGGTGGTCGGAGGCGCGGCCGGCGCGGGGCTGGGGCATCTGGCGCTGTCGGGCTGCACGACCTCCAGCGACCACCACTACATCTTCCCCTCCGGGCGCGGGGACCTGTTCGCCGCCGAGATCGAGGCGGCCCGGCGGGTCGGCATCCGCTTCCACCCGGCGCGCGGCTCGATGGACCGGGGACGGTCGCAGGGCGGCCTGCCGCCGGACGTCGTGGTGGAGCGGCTGGACGACATCCTGGAGGCGACCGCCGAGGCCGTCGACACCTACCACGACCCGTCCTTCTCCTCCATGCTCCGCGTCGCGGTCGCGCCCTGCTCGCCGTTCTCGGTCAGCGCCGACCTGATGGTCGAGGCCGCCGCCCTGGCCAGGTCCAAGGGGGTACGCCTGCACACCCACCTCGCCGAGACCCTGGACGAGGAGGAGCACTGCCTGGAGCAGGTCGGGCAGCGTCCGGTCGACTACATGGAGAAGCTCGGCTGGCTCGGCCCGGACGTGTGGTTCGCCCACGCCGTCCACCTCAGCGACGGCGACATCGACGTCTTCGCCCAGACCGGTACGGGGTCGGCGCACTGCCCCAGCTCCAACGGCCGGCTCGGGGCCGGGATCGCCCGCGTCTCCGAGATGCTGCGGAGGGGGGCGAACGTCGGCCTGGGGGTGGACGGCAGCGCCTCGGCCGAGCTGACCTCGCTGTCGGGCGAGATGCGCCAGGCCCTGCTGTTCCAGCGGGCCCGGTACGGACCGACCGCGCTCACCGCCCGCCAGGCCCTCCAGATCGCGACCCTGGGCGGGGCGAGGAACCTGGGCAGGCAGGACGAGCTCGGCTCCCTGGAGGCGGGGAAGCTGGCCGACATCGCGCTGTGGCGTACCGGCGCCTTCGCCTCCGCGGTCGACGACCCGGTCTGCGCCCTGGTCTTCGGCACCCGGCAACCGGCGCTGGCCCGGCTGCTGGTGGGCGGCAGGACCGTCGTCGAGGACGACGAGCTGCGTACCGTCGCCCAGGACGAGCTGGGCCGCGCCGGCGCCGAGGCGCACCGCCGCCTCGTCCGGCTGGCCGACGAGCAGGGCTTCACCGCGGGCCAGGAGGTCGGCCGGTGAACGCGGGAACGGGTCCGCGGGTGCGCACCGCGCCCGCGCGGGCGCCGCGCGAGATCGCCGCGCCCGGCTCCGGAGGGGTGGGCGACAGCCCCCCGCGGCCGGACGGGACGCTCAAGGTCAGGGGCGAGTTCGCCTACTCCTCCGACCTGTGGATGGACGGCATGCTGTGGGGCGCCACCCTGCGCAGCCCCCACCCGCGCGCCCGGATCGTCGCCGTCGACGTCTCCGAGGCCCTCGCGCACCCCGGGGTCGCGGCCGTCCTCACCCACGAGGACGTGCCCGGCAGCAAGCACTTCGGCCTGGACGCCATCCCCGACCAGCCGGTGCTCGCCTTCGACGAGGTACGCCACCAGGGCGAGGCGGTCGCGATCGTCGCGGCCGACCACCCCGAGACCGCCCGCAGGGCGATGGAGAGGATCAGGGTCGACTACGAGGTCCTGGAGCCGCTGACCGACGCCCGCAGGGCGGCCTTCGACCCCTCCTGCCCGCCGGTCCACCCACGCGGCAACGTCACCCGCCACCAGCCCGTCAGGGTCGGCGACGTCGACGCGGCCAGGGCGCGGGCCGAGGTGACGGTCTCCGGCGAGTACCGGATCGGCATCCAGGACCAGGCGTTCCTCGGCCCGGAGTCCGGCCTGGCGGTGCCCGCCGAGGACGGCGGCGTCGACCTCTACGTCGCCACCCAGTGGATGCACAACGACCTCAAGCAGATCGCCCCCTGCCTCGGCCTGCCCGAGGAGCTGATCCGGATGACGCTCTCGGGCGTCGGCGGCGCCTTCGGCGGGCGCGAGGACCTGTCGATGCAGATCCACGCCGCGATGCTCGCGCTCCGCACCGGCCGGCCCGTCAAGATGGTCTACAACCGGCAGGAGTCGTTCTTCGGCCACGTCCACCGCCACCCGGCCGAGATGCGCTACGAGTACGGCGCCACCCGCGACGGCAGGCTCCTGTACGCCGACGTGGAGATCCTCCTCGACGGCGGCGCCTACACCTCCTCGACCGCGAACGTGGTCGGCAACGCGGCCTCGCTCGGCGTGGGGCCGTACGCGATCCCGAACATCAGGATCGACGCGTACGGCGTCTACACCAACAACCCGCCGTGCGGCGCGATGCGCGGCTTCGGCGCGGTGCAGGCGTGCTTCGCCTACGAGTCGATGATGGACCGGCTGGCCCACGCCTGCGGGCTCGACCCCCTCACGGTCCGGCAGGTCAACGCCCTGTCCGAGGGGGGCGTGCTGGCGACCGGGCAGGTGGTCGCGGCCCCGCTGCCGATGGCCGAGATGCTCCAGCGGGCCCGCGAGCTGCCGATGCCCGCGCCGCTGGACGCGACCGACCCGCGCGGCCTGCCGGGCGGCGTCTCGCAGACCACCCGGGGGGAGGGCGTGCGGCGCGGCGTCGGCTACGGCATCGGCCTGAAGAACATCTGCTTCTCCGAGGGCTTCGACGACCTCTCCACCGCCCGCGTCCGCCTGGAGGTGATCGGCGGGCGGGCCACCGCGCTGGTGCACACCGCCGCCGCCGAGGTCGGCCAGGGACTGGTCACCCTCCAGGCGCAGGTCGTGCGCACCGAGCTGGGCGTCGAGCGGGTCGTCATCCAGCCCGCGGACGTCCGGGTCGGCGACGCGGGCTCCAGCTCGGCCTCCCGCCAGTCGTACATGACGGGCGGCGCGGTGATGACGGCCTGCCGGGCGGTCCGGGAGCGGGTGCTCGCGCTGGCCGCGGCCCGCCTCGGCACCGCGCCCGGCGACCTCTTCCTGGCCGGCGGCGAGGTCGTCTCGACCGCCACCGGCGCGGGCGTCGCCGTCGAGGACGTGCTGGGCGACACCGTGGTCGAGGAGACCCGCGAGTACCACCACGCGCCCACCGAACGGATGGACCCGGTGACCGGGCAGGGCGCCTCGCACACCCAGGTCGCGCTCTGCGTGCACCGCGCCGTGGTGGACGTGGACGTGGAACTCGGCCTGGTCAAGGTGGTGGAGCTGGCGGCCGTCCAGGACGTGGGGAAGATCCTCAACCGCGTCTCGCTGGAGGGGCAGATCCACGGAGGCACCGCGCAGGGGCTGGGGCTGGCGCTGATGGAGGAGATCCAGGTGCGCGACGGGCTGGTGCTCAACCCCTCGTTCACCGACTACCTGATCCCCACCATCCTGGACATGCCGCCGATGCGGCTGGACATCCTGGAGAACCCCGACCCCCGCGCCCCGTACGGGCTGCGGGGCGCCGGGGAGCCGCCCACGCTCTCCTCGACGCCCGCGATCGTCGCGGCCGTCCGCGACGCCACCGGCCTGGACCTGACCCGGGTGCCGCTGCGCCCCGAGCACGTCACCGGGCTCGCGTGAACCTCCGGCCCGCCGGGACGGCCGGGACCCGTGCGGACCCACGGCTCACCGGGGCGGACGGAGCCCCCGCGGACCCGCGGCCTGCGGGGGCGGCCGGGAAAGGACCGGGCGTCGGTGGGCGCGGGGACGGATGTCAAGATGGTCGTCCACCTCACCGGGGCCCGGCACCCGTCTCCCGTCCGTCCCTACCGGCCGGGGACCGTGCCGGCCCTCCGCCAGCAGGGAGCAGGGTTGTCTGAGTCGTCGGGACACGTCGTGATCGCCCCGGACAAGTTCAAGGGTTCGCTGACCGGGGCCGAGGTCGCCGCGCACGTCGCCGCGGGCCTGGGACCGGGCGTCGCCACGGTCGCGCTGCCGGTGGCCGACGGCGGCGACGGCACCGTGGACGCGGTGGTGGCCTGCGGGTTCACCCGCGTCGAGGTCGAGGTCACCGGACCGGTGGGCGCGCCGGTCCTCGCCTCCTACGCCTGGCGCGACGCCCGCCCGGCGGGGGAGGGGGCCGGACCGGACGTCCCGGCCTCCGGGGACCCCGCGGTCTCCCCGGCCTCCGCGGCTCCCGCGACCTCCGCGACCTCAGCGGGCTCCTCCGGCGGCCCCGTCGCCGTGGACGTGCCGACGGCGGTCGTCGAACTGGCCGAGGCGTCCGGCCTGCGCCGCTTGCCCATCGCCGCCGAGCCGGCCGGCCGGGACCCGGAGTCGGCCGCGCACGAGGGCGTCGAGACGGCGCCGCTCACCGCGACCAGCCAGGGCACCGGCGAGCTGATCGCCCACGCCGTACGGCGCGGTGCCCGGCGGGTCGTGCTCGGTCTCGGCGGCAGCGCGTGCACCGACGGCGGCACGGGCATGATGCGGGCACTCGGCGTCCGCTTCCTGGACGCCGAGGGACGGGAGCTCCCGCCCGGCGGCGCGGCCCTCGCCGACCTGGAGAAGATCGACACCTCCGGGCTCGTCGCGATCGACCAGGTGGAGTTCGTGGTCGCGGGCGACGTGGACAACCCGTTGCTCGGCCCGCAGGGCGCCGCCGCCGTCTACGCGCCGCAGAAGGGCGCGAGCCCGGACGAGGTGAAGCTGCTCGACGCGGCCCTCGCCCGGCTCGCCGCGGTCGCCGCGCACACCCACGGCCTGGTCGGGGCCGCCGAGCACGACGGCGTCGTCCGCTCGATGGGGGTGGCGGGTCAGCCGGGCGCGGGCGCCGCGGGCGGGGTCGGGTTCGCCGCGCTGGCCTTCCTCGGCGCCGGGTTCCGGCCCGGCATCGGCTACCTCCTCGACCTGCTGGGCTTCCACGACCGGCTCGACGGCGCCCGCCTCGTCATCACCGGCGAGGGGTCGCTCGACGAGCAGACGCTGCGCGGCAAGGCGCCCGCCGGGGTCGCGGACGCCGCGGCCGAGGCGGGGGTGCCGGTCGTCGCGGTCTGCGGCCGCCGTGCCCTCACCGACGAGGAGCTGAGGGCGGCGGGCATCACGGCCGCCTACGCGCTCACCGACCTCGAACCCGACCCGGCCGTCTGCATGGCCCAGGCGGGACCGCTGCTGGAGCGGCTGGCCGGCACGGTCGCGGAGCGCCACCTGGGAGCGCCGTCGTGAGCGCCGTCGCCGTGGCCGTCGTGGCCGTCGTGGCCGTCGTGGCCTCCGTGGCCTCCGTGGCCTCCGTGGCCTCCGTGGCCTCCGTGCCGACGACCGCCCGCGCGTCCGGGGGAGCCGCGGGAGGATCGCGATGAGCGCGGGCCCCGGCGACCGGGCGGATCTGGTCATCCGGTCCCGCCGGGTCGTGCTGCCCACCGGGGAGGGGCCGGCGGCGGTCGTCGTACGGGACGGGAAGATCATCGGGGTGCACCCCCTCGGCGCCGACCTCGACACCGGTCCCGACACGGGTCTCGACGCGGGGCCCGGCGCGGGCCCCGGCGCCGGTCTCGGCGCCGCCGAGCGGGTCGACCTCGGCGACGTCGCGCTGCTGCCCGGCCTCGTCGACACGCACGTGCACGTCAACGAGCCCGGCCGTACCCACTGGGAGGGTTTCGCCACGGCGACCAGGGCCGCCGCGGCGGGCGGGGTGACCACGATCGTGGACATGCCGCTCAACTCGCTGCCGCCGACCGTGAACGCCGGCGCCCTGGACGTCAAGCGGCGTGCCGCGGCCGGGCAGTGCGCGGTGGACGTCGCCTTCTGGGGCGGGGCGATCCCCGGCAACACGGGCGACCTGCGGGCACTGCACGAGGCGGGTGTACGCGGGTTCAAGTGCTTCCTGTCCCCCTCGGGCGTGGAGGAGTTCCCGCCGCTGGACGCGGGCGGGCTGCGGGCGGCCATGGAGGAGATCGCCTCGTTCGACGGCCTGCTGGTCGTACACGCCGAGGACCCCGCGCTGCTCGCCGACCCCTCGGGGCCCGGGTACCCGGAGTTCCTCGACTCGCGGCCGGGGGAGGCCGAGCGCAGGGCGGTCGAGCGGGTCGCCGAGCTGGCCGGGGAGACCGGGGTACGCGCGCACATCCTGCACGTCTCGTCCGCGCTCTGCCTGGAGGTACTGGCCGGGGCCAGGCGCGAGGGCGTCAGGCTCAGCGCCGAGACGTGCCCGCACTACCTCACGCTGACGGCCGAGGAGGTGCCCGAGGGCGCCACCCAGTTCAAGTGCTGCCCGCCGATCAGGTCCGAGGCCAACCGCGACGAGCTCTGGCGCGGCCTGGCCGACGGCGTGCTCGGCTGCGTGGTGTCCGACCACTCACCCTCCACCCCCGACCTCAAGGTGCCCGACTTCGCCGAGGCCTGGGGCGGGATCTCCTCCCTCCAGCTCGGCCTGACCGCCGTCTGGACCGAGGCGGCACGGCGCGGGCACGGTCTGGGCGACGTCGTCCGCTGGATGGCCGGGAACCCCGCCGAGCTCGCCGGGCTGCGCGGCAAGGGCGCCATCGCCGTGGGCGGCGACGCCGACCTGGTCGCCTTCGACGCCGACGCCGTCCACACCGTGGACGTCTCCACCCTGCACCACAGGAACCCGGTCACCCCCTACCACGGCAGGACGCTCCGGGGACAGGTACGCGCCACCTGGCTGCGCGGCCTGGCGGTGGGGAAGGAACCCCGGGGGGCCCTCCTGTAACGCTCCCGCCAAGGCCGGCCCCGCGGACCCGGCCCACCCGGCCCACCCGGCCCACCCGGCCCGTCCGGCCCGTCCGGCCCGTCCGGCCCACCCGGCCCACCCGGCCCGGCCCGGCCCGTCCGGCCCGGCCCGGCCCGTCCGGCCCGGCCCGGCCCGGCCGGGCGGTCGTTCGGCCCGCCCGACCGTCCGACAGTCCGACCGCCCGTCGTGAGAAAGGCCCGCTCCTTGACCGAGTTCACCGCCCTGCCCGACCTCGCCCTGCGCAGCCTCGGGGGCTCGGTCGTCGCGGCCAACGACGAGTCCTTCGCCGAACGGGAGAACCTGATCAGGCCGGGCCGCCCCGCCTTCCGGCCGCACACCTTCGGCGCCAAGGGACAGGTCTACGACGGCTGGGAGACCCGCAGACGGCGAGAGCCCGGCCACGACTGGGCCCTGCTGCGGCTCGGCATGCCCGGCGTGATCCGGGGCGTCGTGATCGACACCGCCTGGTTCAAGGGCAACTACCCGCCACACGCCCGTGTGGAGGCCGCCGAGGTCGAGGGCTACCCGACGGCCGCCGAGCTGGAGACCGCCGACTGGGTGGAGGTGGTGCCCGTGAGTCCCCTCGGCGGGGACGCCGAGCACTTCTTCGAGGTCTCCGACGAGCGCCGGTACACGCACGTGCGGCTGAGCGTGTTCCCCGACGGGGGCATCGCCCGGCTCAGGGTGCACGGCGAGGTCAGGTGCGACCTGTCGGTGTACGAGGGACTCGGCCTGGACCTGGCCGCGCTGGAGAACGGCGCGCTCGTCACCGCCTGCTCCGACGAGTTCTACTCCTCACCGAACAACGTGATCTCCCCGGGCCTGGCCCGCCACCAGGCCGAGGGGTGGGAGACCGCCCGCCGGCGCGACGGCGGCAACGACTGGATGGTGATCCGCCTGGCCGGTTCCGGGATCGTCAGGCTCGCCGAGATAGACACCACCAACCTGGTCTTCAACGCACCGGCCGAGGTCGAGATCACCGGCAGCGCGGACGGCGGGACCTGGTTTCCCCTGCTGCCCAGGACCCGCCTGCTGCCGGACACCCGGCATCGCTTCCGCGTCGAGGACGCGCCCGTGGCCGCGTACGCCCGGGTGGACATCCACCCCGACGGAGGCCTGGCCAGGCTCCGCCTGCACGGCTTCCTCGCCGACGACTGACACGGCGGCCCCGCGGGTTCGTCGTACGAAGACCGGCCACGCACCCAAGACCAGGCCGCGCACCCGGCACGGCCGCGCGCCCGGCACCCGTCACGCACCCGGCGCGGGACGTCGGGCGGTCAGTACCAGATGGTCACCTCGGTGCCGGGCGGGGCCGACAGCCCGCCCGCCGGGAGCTGGGCCACCACCCTGCCCCGGCCCAGCGTTCGCCTCATCTTCACCTTCATCCCGGCGGCGCGCAGTTCGTCCCGCGCCGCCCTGAAGTCCTTGAACACGATGTTCGGGATCACCACGACGTTGTCGCCCCCGCCGTCCGGGGGAGCCTGGCCGTCGCGCTCCCACGGCCAGTGCCACTCGGTGTTGCACTGCGACAGGGTCAGCCGGACCACGGCGCCCTTGTCGATCTCCGCCTTGGGCAGCGGCTCCTGGGCGATGACCGTGCACGGCTGGGCGCTGTCGGTCTGCTCGACGAACTCGGGCGTGAACCCCGCCCCGCGCAGCACCCCGTCGGCCTGGTCGCGGGGCATGCCCCTGACGTCCGGCATGAGCAGTCCGGCGCTCACCACCAGGTCGACCTTGCTGTTCTCCTTGACCAGGTTCCCCACGGCCGGGACGGTCCGCATCACCTGACCGCGCGGAACGGTCTCGCTGGCCTGCTTCCTGATGTCGTCCACGGTGATCAGGGACTCGGCGAGCCTGCTCCTGGCCTCCGGCTCGCTCATGCCGACGACGTTGGGCACCGCGACCCTCTTGGGCCCGGCCGAGGCGATGAGGATCAGCTTGCTGCCCGGTTCGGCCTCGGTGCCGGCCACGGGGTCGGTGCGCAGCACGGTACCCTTGGGGGCCTTCTCGTCGTGCTCGGCCTTGCCCCGCTCGACGACGAAGCCACGCTGCCTGGCCTCGTCGGTGGCGATCGTGACGTTCTTGCCGACCAGGGTGGCGGGCACCACGATGGTGGTGTTCTGCGAGAACAGCCAGCCGGTCACCCCCACCGCGATCACCATGACCACGGCCAGCCCGATGAGGAACCAGCGGGCGCCCGCCGACCGGCGGGGCTTGGCGGCGGGAACGGGCGGGGTCGTCCCGGCCGCCGGGCCGGTGAGCAGGTCGGCGCGCGGCTGGATCAGCGTGGCGTTGACCGGGGCGGGCGGCTCGGGCGCCGCCGCGGCGTGCGCGTGCGGGGCGCCGATCGGGACGGACGGGTGCGGGACGCTGTCGCGGGGCAGCATCCGGTGGGCCTCGACCGCCGCGACCAGCAGGGCGGTGGCGTCCGCCGGGCGGTGGGCGGGGTCGCGGGCGGTCGCCGCGGCCACCAGGTTGTCGAGCAGCGGGGGAGAGCCGGGCAGCACCGACGAGGGCGTCGGCACGGTGTCGTGCACGTGCCGGTAGGCCACCGACATGGGCGTCTCGCCCTCGTACGGCTGGCGGCCGGTCAGCAGCTCGAACAGCATGATCCCGGCCGCGTAGACGTCGCTGCGCGCGTCCGTCGCGCCGGCGGTCACCTGCTCGGGCGACATGTAGCCGATGGTGCCGATCATGACGCCGGTCCGCGTCTGGTTGGTCGCCTCGACCGCGCGGGCCAGGCCGAAGTCCACGACCTTGACCCTGCCGTCGTCGGCGAGCAGCACGTTCTCGGGCTTGACGTCCCGGTGCACCAGCCCCGCCTGGTGGGCGGCGCCCAGCGCGGCGAGGACCGGGATCATGACCTCCAGCGCCTCGCGGGCGGGCAGCCTGCCGCGGGCGCGCAGCACGTCGCGCAGCGTCCGCCCCGGCACGTACTCCATCGAGAGGTAGACGTTGTCGCCGTCGGTGCCCTGGTCGAAGACGTGCACCACGTTGGGGTGCGACAGGCTCGCCACCGACTTGGCCTCGCCGATGAAGCGCCGCACGAACGCGGGGTCCTCGGCGAGCGAGCGGTGCATCACCTTCACGGCGACCGTGCGGTCGAGCCGGATGTCCAGGGCCAGATAGACGGTCGCCATACCGCCCCGGGCGATCCGGGACTCGACGCGGTATCGACCGTCGAGGAGTTTCCCGACCAGGGGATCCGTAAGCGTCGTGTCCACGAGGCCGAGTTTACGGGCGATTTGGCGCCGACAGGGTCCTCGAATCCCAAACCGATGCCGAGACGTGGTCGTTTTCTAGCGATGAAGAGGGGAGGATGCCTCCGCGTAGCGACGCCGGGGTATCCGCCCGGCCAGGCGCGCCGCCCGGCCCGCCTCCACGGCCGAGCGCATCGCCCGCGCCATCAGCTCCGGACGCCGCGCGCGGGTGACCGCGGTGGCCAGCAGCACCGCGTCGCAGCCCAGCTCCATGGCCAGCGCCGCGTCGCTGGCGGTGCCGATCCCGGCGTCCAGGATCACCGGCACGTTCGCGAACTCCACGATCAGCTCGATGTTGTGCGGGTTGCGGATGCCCAGCCCGGAGCCGATCGGCGCGCCCAGCGGCATCACCGCGGCGCAGCCGGCCTGCTCCAGCCTGCGGGCCAGCACCGGGTCGTCGCCGATGTAGGGCAGCACCGTGAACCCGTCGGCGACCAGCCGCTCGGCCGCGTCGAAGGTCTCGATGGGATCGGGCAGCAGGGTGCGCTCGTCGGCGATGACCTCGAGCTTGACCCAGTCCGTCCCCAGCGCCTCCCGGGCGAGCCTGGCGGTCAGCACGGCCTCCCCGGCGGTGAAGCAGCCCGCGGTGTTCGGCAGCACCTTGATGTCGCGCCGGCGCAGCACGTCGAGCACCGACCCCTGGGCGGCGGGGTCGAGCCGTCGCATCGCGACCGTGGTCAGCTCGGTCCCCGAGGCGGCGAGCGCCTGGTCGAGGACCTCCAGGGACGGGGCGCCCCCGGTGCCCATGATGAGGCGTGAGGAGAACTTCTCGTCCCCGATGAGCAGGTCGTCCGTCATGTCGTTCACGTTCATCCTCCCTGGACCGCGGTGAGCACCTCGACGCGGTCGGCCTCGCCGAGCGCGGTGGACTCCCAGGCGCCGCGCGGGACGACCTCGTCGTTCACCGCCACGGCCACCCCGCTCGGCGCCTCGGTCAGCCGCCGTACGGCCTGCGCCACGGTCGCCCCCGCGGGCAGCTCGCAGGCGGTGCCGTTGACGGTCACGCTGATGGTCGTGTTCATCGCTGCTCCCGCGGTGTGTTCTCGATGGGACCCGTCCGCGGGGGACGCGGCGGGGCGGCCCTCGCGAAACGGAGCGGGGAGCAGAGCCCCGCCAGTTCCGTGAGCACCGGATCGCCCCCGCCGGAGCCCCCGCCGGAGTCCTCGCCCGCGCAGAGGTCGGCGGTGAGCGGGGCGAGCAGCACCCCGCCGCGGTGGTGCCCGGTGGCGAGATCGAGGCCGGGCATGATCGTGGGGCCGACCAGCGGCAGGTTGTCGGGGGTGCCGGGGCGCAGCCCGGCGATCGTCTCGGTCACCTCCAGCTCGGTCACGCCGGGGACGAGCTCGCGCGCGTCGCGCAGCAGCTCCCAGAGCCCGCCGGCGGTGACGCGGGTGTCGAAACCGAGCTCCTCCTGGGTGGCGCCGAGCACCAGCTCGCCGTCGCCGCGCGGCACCAGGTAGACGTGGGAGCCGTGCACGACGCCGCGCACGCAGCGGCTCAGGACCGGTTCGGGGGAGCGGAGCCGCATGATCTGGCCCTTGACCGGCCGCACCGGCGGGAGCACCTCGGGCGGCACCCCCTCCAGCGAACCCGACCAGGCGCCGGCGGCCAGGACCACCCGGCCCGAGGCCAGGCTCCCGCCGCTCGCCAGCCGTACGCCGCGCGCCGCGCCCGAGGACGTGAGCAGCCCGGTCACCCGGTCCGCCACCAGGGTGGCGCCCGCGGCGTCCAGGGCCGCCAGAAGGGCGGCGGTGACCTTCCTGGGGTCCACCCAGGCGTCCCCGCCGGCCAGCATGCCGCCGCGGACGGAGGGCGCCAGCATGGGTTCCAGGCGGCGGCACTCCCGTCCGGTGAGGCGTTCGGCGGGCAGCCCCAGCGCGGCGGTGAAGGCGGCGAGATCGTCCAGCGCGGCCAGGTCGTCGGAGCCGAAGGCCACGTCGAGCGTGCCGTCGGCGCGGTGGTCGAGATCGTACCCGCTCGCCCGGGTCAGCTCGGCGGCGAAGGCGGGCCAGCGTTCCAGGGAGGCCAGTCCCAGCCGGAGCAGCGGCTCCTCGGTGTAGGTGACCTCGCTGACCGGGGCCAGCATGCCCGCGGCCGCGTGCGAGGCGCCGGAGACGGGCGCGGGATCGATCACGGCCACCCGCTGTCCCCGGCCGGTGGCGCGCCAGGCCACCGACAGGCCGATGACGCCGCCGCCGACGACGACGAGGTCGAAAAGGTCGGGCATACGTGCTCCGCTCCCTTCGCCGGCATGACCCGGATCAGGTTCGTGGCGGTCGAGGGCCCGCTCGCGGCCGCCCGGCGGGACCTCGCCGCCCCGCGCGTGCCGGGCCGCGCCGCCTCGGCGGCGCCCTGCCTCACACGTCACGTGGCTCGCAGGAGTCCTGCCCAGCCCCGCGGCCCTCCTCTCAGCCCGGTGCGTCCGGGCTCCCGCGCGTCTTCTCCGTCCACCCTAAGGGTTGCGGCAACATCCTTAGAGCGTCAGATGTGAGGTAAATCCCTCTTTCGTTATCAACGACCGTTGGTAGGAGGGCGGTGCTGACGCTTATGGTCAGGAAGTGTGAATCATGTCGTGGTGGTTGGTGCCGGCCTGGCCGGTGTGCGCAGCGTCGAGGCGTTACGGGCCCGCGGGTTCGGCGGCACGATCACACTGATCGGGGAGGAGCGGCACCGGCCCTACGACCGGCCGCCCCTGTCCAAGGCCGTGCTGCTCGGCGGGACCGACTCCACGGTGGTCGACGCCGACCTCGACGCGCTCGAGGTCGACTTCCGCGCGGGCGTGGCCGCCAAGGGCCTGCACCCGGGGGTGGTCGAGACCACCGAGGGTGAGATGGCCTACGACGGGCTGGTCGTGGCCACCGGCGCCCACCCGATCCGGCTGCGCGGCGACGGCCCCCAGCACGTGCTGCGCACCATCGACGACGCCCTCGCGCTGCGCGCCCTGCTCCGGCCGGGCAGGCGGGTCGCCGTCGTCGGCGCGGGCTGGATCGGCGCCGAGGTGGCCACTGCCGCCCGCCGGGCCGGCTGCGCGGTGACCGTGGTCGAGGCCGCCTCCACCCCGCTGGCCGCCGCGCTCGGCGAGATCGGCCTGCACACCACCGCGTGGTACGCCGAGGCCGGCGTGGACCTCCGCCTGAGCACCGTGGTCGCCTCCGTCGACCACGGCGGGCTCACCCTGGCCGACGCCTCGGCGGTCGAGGCCGACGTCGTGGTCACCGGCGTGGGCGTGCGGCCCGCCGTCGAGTGGCTGGCCGGATCGGGGATCACGCTGGAGGACGGCGTGGTCACCGACGAGCACCTGGGCACCTCGCTGCCCGGCGTGGTCGCCGTGGGCGACTGCGCGGCCTGGTGGTCGCGCCGCTACGGCCTGAGGCTGCGCGTCGAGCACTGGGACACCGCCCTGGGCGCCCCGGACGTGGCCGCGGCCACCCTGGTCGGGGACGACGCCGTCTACGACCCCGTGCCCTACTTCTGGTCCGAGCAGTTCGGCCACATGGTCCAGTACGCCGGCCACCACGACGGGGCCCGGCCGATCCGGCGCGGCGACCCGTCCGTCCCGGGGAAACCCCGCTGGGGGATGTGCTGGGTGGACGGCGAGGACCGGCTCGTCGCGGTCCTGGCGGTGAACCGCCCCCGCGATCTCGTCCAGGGGCGCCGCCTCATCGAGGGCGGCCAGCGCCTGGACGTCGAGCGCCTCGCCGACCCTGCGATAGCGTTGCGCGACTGTACGGCGGCGTAACCTCGCCGCGGGGTGTTTGGCGAAGGGCTCGATGTGGTAGTGGTGGATTCGTGACGCTTTCTGTTGCGCAGATCGACCGGGAGACCGACCAGCTGGTGGGCGAGTGGCTCACCCTGACCGAGGTCGCCAGAAGGCTCAACCTGAGCGCCGGTCGCGCCAAGCAACTTCTCAAGGACCGCAAGCTCATCGGGGTGCGCAGGGGAGGCGGCGAGCCGCAGGTCCCGGCCGCGTTCCTCGCCGGCACGGAGGTCGTCAAGGGCCTCTCGGGCACCCTCACCGTGCTCCTCGACGCCGGATACGACGACGTGGAGTCGCTCCGCTGGCTCTTCACACCCGACGACACCCTGCCCGGGTCGCCGGTCGACGCGATCGTGGCGGGCCGCCACACCGAAGTGAAGAGACGTGCCCAGGCCCTCGGTTTCTGACGCCCGGCTGTACCTGTGCACCGACGGGCGGCGTGACCGGGGGGACCTCGCGGACTTCCTCGACGCCGCCCTCGCGGGCGGGGTCGACATCGTGCAACTGCGCGAGAAGGGCCTGGAGGCGCGCGAGGAGCTCGACCTCCTGGCCGTCTTCCGCGAGGCCTGCGACCGCCACGGGACGCTCCTGGCCGTGAACGACAGGGCCGACATCGCCTACGCGTGCCGCCCCGACGTGCTCCACCTCGGCCAGGGCGACCTGCCGGTGCCGGTCGCCCGCGAGCTGCTCGGCGACGACATCCTCATCGGGCGTTCCACTCACGCCCCCGAGGAGGCCGCCGCCGCGGCCGTCGAGCCCGGGGTCGACTACTTCTGCTGCGGCCCGATCTGGCCGACGCCCACCAAGCCCGGCAGGCACGCCCCGGGGCCCGGCCTGCTCACCGGCGCCGCGGCCCTGGAGACCGACCGGCCCTGGTTCGGCATCGGCGGCATCGACCTGGACAACCTCGACGAGGTCATGTCGTACGGGGTGCGCCGCGTCGTGGTCGTGCGGGCCGTCACCGAGGCCGACGACCCCAAGGCGGCGGCCGAGGAGTTCAAGCGGAGGCTGGCCGCCCCCGCCTGAACGCCTTCCGGCCGAGGCCGGCCGGGCCGGGCTCAGGTGCGCCTGGAGGTGGCGGCCACCGCCAGGTCGGCCAGGGCCGTGCGGGCCTCCGGGCGGATCGGGGCGCCCTCCAGCGAGCCGAGCGCGTTCTCCAGGTAGCCCTTGATCAGGTCCTCGCAGGCCACCAGGGCGCCGGTCTCCTCGATGATCGCGCGGAGCGCGTCGATCCCGGCCGCGTCCAGGTCCGGGTCGCCGAGCGTGGCGCGCACCACCTTGGCCTGGGACCCGGAGGCGGCGGCGAGCGTGCGGGCCACCAGCATCGTCCGCTTGCCCTCGCGAAGATCGTCACCGGCCGGCTTGCCGGTCTCGTCGGGGTCGCCGAAGACGCCGAGGATGTCGTCGCGCAACTGGAAGGCGATCCCCACCGACTGCCCGTACTCCTCGCAGAGCCGGTCGATCCAGGGCTGCCTGCCCTGCGCCGCCAGCACCAGGCCGAGCCGGAGCGGCTGCTCCACCGAGTACTTGCCGCTCTTGAACAGGGCGACCCGGAGGGCGCTCTCGAAGGTGCCCTCGCCGTGCGCCTGCTCCAGCAGGTCGAAGTACTGGCCGCACATCAGCTCGGTGCGCATGTCGTCGTGGACCTTCTGGGCGGCGGCCAGCGAGGCGGCCGGCAGGCCGCTGTTCCGCCACATCTCCCCGGACCAGACGAGCATCAGATTGCCCAGCAGGATGGCGGCGCCCTCCCCGAACTGCTCCGCCGAGCCGTGCCAGCCGGCCTCGCGGTGCAGCCTCTCGAACCTGCGGTGAGCCGAGGGCATGCCCCGGCGCCGATCGCTGGCGTCCATCACGTCGTCGTGCACAAGGGCGCTGGCCTGCAGCAGCTCCAGCGAGGCGGCGGCGGTGAAGAGCGCCGGGTCGTCACCCCCGCCCGCGCCGCGCCAGCCCCAGTAGCAGAACGCGGGCCGCAGCCGCTTGCCGCCGGCCAGGAAGTCCTCGGCGGCCGAGACCAGGGGGACCAGTTCCGGAGCGCCGATCTGGGGGCGCTGTTGATCCACGAACCGCCGGAGAGAACGATCCACTTCGGAGCGGATGGTGTCCAGCGCGGCTACGGAAGCGGTCATCGAATACCTCCAGTGTGGAGACCCTTGGCTTCAGCTCTGGGGGGAAGACGCGGTGCGGTGCCACCCGCCGTGACGACGTGCCGGGCGGTGGCGACACCACGACCACCGTACGCATGATCGACAAGATTCTCCCCACCGGGTCGGCGGGGAGCCGTAACGACTGAAGAACCGCTGTACGACATAACATTTCGGGATTTCTGCAACCGAGTCATATGGAGACCGATCTGTGATGCGTGGAATCCGCCGACTCGGACCGCAAGAAGAGGTTGGATGTCCAGATTAACCGCCCATCAGTGCATTCAGATCTATAAATGCCTCTGTTTAATGATCATCTTCTCAAGTGAGACGTGAGCCTTCTGATCGGGCACCGAGGGGTCCGGGCAAGTATCCTTGCCCCATGGCTCTGGGTCGCCCGTCCTTCCTGCCCGATCGCGTCGCCACCGTCCGCGAGCTCCTCGCCGCCGGTGCCCGTTCGTTCTCCTTCGAGTTCTCCCCCCCGAAGACCGACGAGGGGGAGCGCCAGCTCTGGCGTGCCGTCCGCGAGCTGGAGTCGCTGCACCCCACCTTCGTCTCCGTCACCTACGGCGCCGGCGGCAGCACCCGCGACCGCACGGTCGACATCGTGGAGCGGATCGCGCACGAGACCACGCTCACCCCGGTGGCCCACTTCACCGCGGTCAACCACTCCATCCGTGAGCTTCGTCACCTGATCGGCCGGTTCGCCGGGGCGGGGGTGCGCAACATCCTCGCCGTGCGGGGCGACCCGCCCGGCGACGTCACGGGCGAGTGGGTGCGCCACCCCGAGGGCGTCCTGTACGCCGAGGAGCTGGTCCGCCTCATCCGCCAGTCCGGCGACTTCTGCGTGGGCGTGGCGGCCTTCCCGTACAAGCACCCCCGGTCGTCGTCGATCGAGTCCGACACCGAGCACTTCGTGCGCAAGTGCCGCGCGGGCGCCGACTACGCGATCACCCAGATGTTCTTCCGCGCGGAGGACTACCTGCGGTTGCGCGACCGGGTGGCGGCGGCCGGCTGCGACACGCCGATCATCCCCGGCATCATGCCCGTCACCCAGATCAGCACCATCGCCAGGTCCGAGCAGCTCTCCGGGGCGCCGTTCCCTCCCGAGGTGGCCGAGCGGTTCGCGGCCGTCGCCGACGACCCGGCCGCGGTGCGCGCCCTGGGCATCGAGCACGCCGCCGAGCTCTGCCAGACCCTGCTCGACGAGGGCGCGCCCGGCATCCACTTCATCACCTTCAACCGCTCCAGCGCCACCCGTGAGGTCTTCCAGGCCCTCGACCACACGCCGCACCCCGCCTCCGTGCGGGTCTGAGCGGCCCGCCACGGGTCCTCCGTACGGCAAGGGGACGGCAGGGGGCGGCAGGGACGGGGCGACCGCGCCCCGTCCCGGCGGGGCGTCTCAGCCGCTCAGCGGGAGGGCGGTGCCGAGGATCGCGTAGCGCTCGTGCCCGCCGGGGAAGACGAACCGGGTGAGCAGGTCCACGAAACCGACGCTGCGGTACAGGTGCCGGGCGGCCGTGTGCCCGTCGCGGGTGGAGAGCACGGCGGTGCGCTCCAGACGGCCCGCGCATATGCCGGCCACCAGCGCCCGGCCGATGCCCTTGCCCTGGTGGTCGGGGTGGACATGGATCTCGGCGAGCTCCAGCGCGTCCCCCAGCCAGTGCCGGGCGTCGTCCTCGCCGTACCGCTCGACCAGGGCCCGGCGGACCACGTCGTGCCACCACTGGCCGGGGACCCCGTGGAAGCCGTACGCCACGCCCACCGGGACGCCGGCCTCGTCCTCGGCGAACAGGCAGGTGAAGGCGGGGTGGGCGGCGTGGTTCCGCATGATCGCCCTGCGGCCCGAGAGCTGGTCGGTGGGCGGGTCCATCGCACGGGTGTAGACGTCGAGGACCGCGTCCAGCCGGAGCGTGAACTCGTCGGGGCCGATCCGTCGCAGTCCGATCACGCGTCGCACATTAGCAGGGCGGCACCCGCACCCGGCCGGCGCGCCGGCCGGGTGCGGCCGGGCGCCGGATCCCTCACTCGACCTCGACGGGAACGCCGCCGGTGATGCGGACCAGTTCGTCGAAGGAGGTCGGGAAGACGGTGTGCGGGTGGCCCGCGGCGGCCCAGACGACCTCGTGCCCGCCCAGCCAGACGTCGACCAGCGTCCTGATCGGGGCGGGATGGCCGACCGGGGCGACCCCGCCGATGGCCTGACCGGTGGCCGCCCGGACGAAGGCGGCGTCGGCGCGCCGCACCCGCGCCGCGCCGATCCTCTCCGCGACCAGGCCGGTGTCCACCCGGTGGGCGCCGCTGGTGAGCACGAGGAGCGGGTCGCCGTCGGCCTCGAAGACGAGGCTGTTGGCGATGGCCCCGACCTCGCAGCCGAGCTGCGCGGCCGCGGTGGCGGCGGTCGGGGTGGCCTCGGCGAAGACGACGATCTCACCGGGGACGCCGTGCTCGCGCAGCGCCGCGGCGACCTTCTCGACGTTCGGATGCAACTTTTCTGGCACGCGGACACTCTAAACAGATCGGCGGCCGTTTGCCGCTTCATGACCGTTCGCTTGCACGTGGTGGACGTGCGCTATGGTCCCTTGACCCGATCGATAGCGACATGAGGAGTTGGTGAAAAATGGGGGTTGGACGGCGGCTGGGAACGGCCGCACTGACGACGGCGAGTGCCGTGCTCTTCTCCTCGATCTCGGTGCCCTCGGCGTCCTGGGCTACCGCCGCCGCGGCCCCGGCCGTGGCTTCGAGCTCGTCGGCGACGGTCCTGACGGCCGGTGGGACGGCGCTCCCGGACGCGGCGTTCCCGGGCAGGGGGGCCTGGGGTAGGGGTTCCTCGGGTACGGCGGCGGCCTCCGGAAGGTCCGCTCTCGTCGCGCCCGGCAAGACGCTCAAGCTCGGCGCCAAGGGCGCCGCGGTGAAGGTGCTGCAGAGCAGGCTGGCCGCGCTCGGTTACGCGCCGGGCAGGATCGACGGCCGCTACGGCGGAGCGACGCTGGCGGCGGTCTGGGCCTTCCAGAAGGTGAACGGCATCCGGCCGACCAGCACGGTGGCGCGCAGGACCTGGAGCGCCCTGGAGGCGCCGAGGGCACCCAGGGTGCTGGTCCGCAACGGCAAACCCACCCGGGTGGAGGTCGACCTCGCCAAGCAGGTGATGGTCCTCTACGTCGGCGGGGTGGTGAAACTGATCAGCCACACCTCCTCGGGCAGCGGGATCGCCTACTGCGAGACGGCCACCTGGCAGGGCAGGACCCAGCGGTTCTGCGGGAACGCCCGCACGCCCACCGGCGACTACAAGACCACCTGGCGCCGTGACGGCTGGCATGTGTCCTATCTGGGACAGCTCTACAACCCGATCTTCTTCAACGGCGGCATCGCCTTCCACGGCGCGCTGTCGGTGCCGCTGGCGCCCGCCTCCCACGGTTGCGTCCGGCTGCCGATGCACGTGGCGGAGGTCCTTCCCGGCCTGCTCGGCACGGGGGTGCCGGTACACGTACGGGGCAGGTTCGTCCGCTAGCGAGCGATGACGAGGGACACGGCCGGTTCCGGTCGTTCCCGGCCGGTCGGCCGGTCACCCGGTCGGCCGGTGGCCGGTGGCCGGTGGCCGGTGGGTTCTCGGCCCGCCGGTCCTGACGCGCAGGTCCGGTGGTCCCGTCGAAGGCCCCGGGAGGTTCTCCTCCCGGGGCCTTCGCGTGTGCGAGGGCCCGCGCGCGTGTGAACGGATACCGAAGATCGAACTTTTGTTCGCCGTATCACTTGACAGTGCGAGTGGTCGAATTTATGTTCGATGGTAATGACGCGGGGCTCGCGGCCCGCGTCCAGGGCGGTCGAGCGGGCCGGCGTCGTCGGCGGAGACGATCGGGTTCGCTCGGGACGGGCGGGGAGAGGGGAAGCTCCTCGTCCGGCCGTCCGGCGAATTTGTCGGTGGGGTCTGCGAGTGTGGTATCCACCGGCGAAAACGCCGGGAGCCGCTTGCGACCTAGGAGGCTGAAGCGCATGACCCCTCGGCTCAGCGATTCCGGCGGGCCCCGGTTGTCCCCCACGGTGCGGGCGCACCTCACAGACGCGCGCGACTGCCTCGAAGAGGCCGCCGCCGCTCGGACGTCCGCCACACGTTACGTCGCGGCGCACCTCGCGGCGCTGAGGGCGGCGGCCGCCGTCCTGGCCGCGCGCCCCCGTCCCATGCAGGGCCGCAGGCGCCGGCTCCGCAGCGCCTGGGAGCTGCTGCCCGAGGCCGAGCCTCGACTGGCCGACTGGGCGCCCTACTTCGAGATGAGCGCCGCCAAGCGCGCCTCGGCCGAGGCGGGGATGACCCGCGTCGTGTCGTCGAGGGACGCCGAGGAGCTCATCTCCGAGGCCGAGCGTTTCGTCACCGAGGTGGAGGATCTGCTCGGCGTGCCGGCACAACCCATGCTCCCCGGTCGCGTCCCCCTGGCCGGGTAGCTCCTTTCGGAACCGTCTCCCGGCCGGTGGCGCCGTCGCCTCCGGCCGCCCCCCATCTCACCGTGGCGCTCTCGCCCCCGGCCACCCTCTCCCGGTCTCGCCGGTGACCCTGTCGCCCCGGGTCCCCGCCTCGCCGGGTGGCTCGCGCCCCTCTCAGGGGCCGCCCCCCCGGACCCGCCCCCCGTCCCGGCCCTCGCCCTTCCGGCGTCCCGTCCCGGCCGGTCCCGGCCGCCTCTCGTCCCGGCCGATCCCGCTCCGGCGACCGGTCGATCCCAGGTACCCGCCCGGTTCCCGGCACCCGCTCGGTCACCGGCACCCACTGGGTTCCCGGCACCCACCAGGTCCCCGGCGGCCGCCCGGTCTCAGGCGGCCGAGGAGGTGCGATGGGCTGCGCGGTGACGGAGCAGCAGCATGGCCGCGTCGTCGCCCAGGGGCCTGCCCACATGGCGCAGCAGGTCGGCGCGAAGGTCGTCCAGCGACCCCTGGGGGTCGGCGCCGTCCAGCAGATGCGCCCGCTCTGCCAGCGGGTAGAACTCCCCCTCCTCGTCACGGGCCTCGATGACCCCGTCGGTGTAGAAGAGGACCTGGTCGCCCGGCTGGAAGGGGACGCGGTAGGGCTGCGGCCGGCTGGTCTGGAGCGAGCTCATGCCCAGCGGGAGCGCCTCGTCCGGTGGGTCGGCGAACCAGATGCCGCCGTCGCCGCCGAGCACCATGGGCGGCGGATGGCCGCAGTTGACGACCGTGATGGCGGGTCCGCCGCCGATCTCGGCCAGCACGGCGGTCACGAACTGCTCACCGGAGAGCTCTCTGGTCAGGGCGTTCTCCAGGCGGGTCACCACACCCTGGAGCGTTCCCTCGTCATGGGCCGCCTCCCGGAAGGCGCCGAGGACCACGGCCGCGGTCTCCACCGCCTCCAGGCCCTTGCCCTGGACGTCCCCCACGATGATCCGGACCCCGTGCGGGGTGCTGACGACCTCGTACAGGTCGCCGCCGATCCTGGCCTCGGCGGTGGCGGAGGTGTAGGAGACGGCCACGCCGATGCCGGGGCCCGCCCGGCGCGGCACCGGCCGCAGCAGCACCCGCTGGGCGGCCTCGGCCACCGAGCGCACGTCGGCGAGCTGGTTCTCGTGGCGCAGCCGTCCGGCGCTGGCCAGCACGCTGGCCACGGTGACGCCGAGGATGGCGACCATGGTGATGTTGGTGCGGGGCATCCAGAGGATGTCGTTGTAGAGGCCGAGAAAGACGCACAGGGCCAGGGCGACGACCCCGACGACGGTGGTGCGCGTCAGCCCGCACGCCACGCTGGCGAAGGCCGGCCCGAGGGCGAGCAACGGCAGGAGACCCGAGGTGGGGCCCGAGCCGAAGTCGATGAGGGCCACCACGGCCATCACGATGAACGGCAGGAGCTTGAGGGTGTCCTGCGTCCGGGTGGTGCCGATGGAGGTCAGCAACCGAAGGAAGGCCTTCGTCCTGGTGGACCCCAGTGAGGTCGCCAGGGCGCGAAGGCGGCTTTCGGGGCGCGATCGAGAGCGATCGGGCCGATCGTCTCCCGGAGCCATCTCCACCACATCTCGCTGAGGGCATGTCTGCCTTTTCCTACCACAGTGACCAGCGCGCGGGTGGGAGGAAAGGCCTCTTCAGCTAAGAGCGGCATTGTCGGCGGGTGGGCACGCCGGGGCAGGCGCACCCACGACCGGTCGGATCGTCAGAAGGATTCGACGGCCCGGCGAGCCTCGGGGTCCAGGACGCCCCAGCCGATGAGCTCCTCGGTGAGCTCGCTGGGGGACTTGTCGTATATCACGGCGAGGGAGCGCAGGTCCTCCTGGCGGATGGACAGCACCTTGCCGTTGTAGTCACCACGCTGGCTCTGGATGGTCGCCGCGTAGCGGGCGAGCGCGCCGGCCTTCTCCTTGGGGAGCTGGGCGAGGCGCTCAAGGTCGATGACAAGCTTCGGTGTCGGGCCGAGGGGGCTGGGAGCGGCCCCGCCGGGCAGCAACTCCGAGACCGGCACCCCGTAGAAATCAGCAAGCTCGGCAAGCTTCTGCACCGTTACGGCACGGTCGCCACGCTCGTAGGACCCGACGACCACCGCCTTCCAGCGCCCACGGGACTTCTCCTCGACCCCGTGCAGGGACAGGCCCTGCTGGGTGCGGATGGCACGAAGTCTTCCACCCAGTGACTTGGCGTACTCAGACGGCATGGTGTGGCCCCCCGGCTCTCTATGCACTGCTCTCAACTTGATTGTGCTACCTCGCAACTTATGCCCCAATCACCGGGTTGTGCCCGGGGCAGGCGCCCGTGGTGACCGGTGCGTCAGGGTTCATCCGATAACGCTCCGAGGTATGGTTACGGACAGTGACGGTAAAGCGGTGGGCGCCTAAGGTCAAGCTGATTGGAAAAAAGATGCCGAATCCGGTCCGGTGGGATCCGCCTCAAACGCCGTGATCGTCCCATGAGGGTGGGCGGAACATCAGGTTTTTCCGGGGTTTCGGGCCGTATCCCGTGCCGTCCGCGGAATTCGGGTCAACATGATCACCGGGCTCGGCGAGGCGCGTATGATCTTCAGTGAGGTGTCGCCGAGGAATACCCGGCGCAACGGTCCCGTCCGGCTGGAGGCACAGATCAGCAGCGCGTCCTCGTGCCAGCCGGAACTCGCCAGCGCCGTCTCCACGTTCCCGCCCTCCAGCACCTCCACCTCCACCTCCACCGTCATGCCGGCCTCGGTCCCGGTCCCACCGGTCCCGGCGTCGATCCGCCCGTGGGCCAGGGCCGCGGCCTCCAGGTCGGCCGCGGCCCGCTCGCGCACCCGCAGGAGCATCTCCCGGTCGGCGCTGCTCCGCCGCCCGCCGCCCGTCACGAGGGTGATCAGGCGCAGCGGCACGCCCATCCCGGCCGCGACCGTGGCGGCCTGGTGGACGGTCTCGGCGCAGGCGGGGCCGCGCCGGTAGGCCACCGCCAGCCGGACCAGCCTCTCCGGGGCCGTGACGGCGTACCCCTGGGGGGCGAGCGCCACCGGCACCGGCGAGCCGTGCAGGAGCTGGTCGGCGGTGCTGCCCAGGCGGATGCGCCCGCGCGCGCCGCGCGGCGCCGGGCCGACGGCCACCACGTCGGCCCCGATCCGGCCGGCGAGCGCGGCCAGGCCGCGCCCGCTGCCACGGTCGCCCTGCGAGAGGAAGTCGATCTCCACGTCCCGTACGCCCGAGAGCTGCTCGCGCGCCGCCGAGAGCGTCTGGGCCGCCTGACGGGCGACGTGGGCCCGCCACTCGGCGTCGACCTTGCCCGGCCCCGGCGTGGTCCAGGCGGGCACGTGCACGTGGGCGACGGTCAGCCCGGCGCCGGCCTGCCTGGCCAGCAGCAGGGCCAGCGCCAGCCCGTCCCGTCCGCCCGAGCCGGGGACGAACCCGGCGAGCACGTGTTCGATCTTCATCGGTCGCTCCCGTTGAGACGCGAGTGGCGGTAGCCGTAGAGGAAGTAGGCCAGCAGGCCGACCGCCATCCAGATCCCGAAGGCCAGCCAGGTGACACCGGCCAGGCCGGCCATCACCACGATGCAGAAGATCACCCCGAGGATCGGGGTGACCGGGAAGAACGGCGTCCTGAAGCTGCGCGGGAGGTCCGGGCGGGTGCGGCGCAGCACGAGCACGCCCAGGTTCACGATCGCGAAGGCGAACAGGGTGCCGATGCTGGTGGCCTCGGCGAGCTGCCCCAGCGGGATGAACCCGGCCAGCACCGAGACGAAGGCGGCCACGATGAGCGTGTTGGCGACCGGCACCTGGCGGCGCGGGCTCACCCTCGCGAAGATCTTCGGGATCAGCCCGTCGCGCGACATGGCGAACAGGATGCGGGTCTGGCCGTAGAGCACGGTGAGCACCACGCTGGCGATGGCGATGGCCGCGCCGAAGGAGATGACCAACCCCGGCCAGGTGGCGCCGGCCGCCTGTTTGGCGATCAGGGACAGGCCCGCCTCGGTGCTCTCCGGGTCGAACTCCTGCCACGGCATGGCGCCGACGGCGGCCAGCGCCACCAGCACGTAGACGAGCGTGACGACGCCCAGCGAGAGCATGATCGCCCGGGGGAGGTCGCGCTTGGGGTTCTTGGCCTCCTCACCGGCCGTCGAGGCCGCGTCGAAGCCGATGTAGGAGAAGAACACCTGCGAGGCGGCGGCGGTGATGCCCGCGATGCCCAGCGGGGCGAACGGAGCCAGGTTGCCCGCGTTGAAGGCGGTGAACGCCACGACGCAGAAGAACACCAGCACCGCGATCTTGATGAGCACGAAGACGGCGTTGGCGCCGGCGCTCTCCGAGGCGCCGCGCAGCAGCATCCAGGTGGCCAGCAGGACGATCAGGATCGCGGTCAGGTTGATCACGCCGCCCTGCTGGCCGGGGGAGTTGGTCAGGGCCGCCGGCAGCGTCCAGCCGAACAGGTCGTCCAGGAAGGAGTTGAGGTACTCTCCCCAGCCGACCGCCACCGCCGCCACCGAGACGGCGTACTCCAGCATCAGGCACCAGCCGCACACCCACGCCACCAGCTCGCCCATGGTCGCGTAGGCGTAGGAGTACGACGAACCCGCGACCGGGATCGTGCCCGCCAGCTCGGCGTACGAGAGCGCGGAGAACAGGGCGGTGACCGCGGCCAGCAGGAAGGCGACGACCACCGCCGGACCCGCCTTGGGCACGGCCTGGCCGAGGATCACGAAGATCCCGGTCCCGAGCGTGGCGCCGATGCTGAACAGGGTGAGCTGCCACAGGGTCATGGTCCTGCGCAGCTCACCGCCCTCGCCGTGACCGCCCTCGGCGACGATCTCCTCGGTCGGCTTGGTACGCGACAGCCGACGGACCACCGAAGTCATCCGGCCTCCCTTCCCTCCACTGCACCGTCTACGGTGATGATCCGTCGTGCCCGGGGGAGAGGCCAGGCCTCGCGGTGACGCTCACACGCCCTCGCGCTCCAGCGGGCAGCTCATGCAGCGCGGACCGCCGCGCCCCCGGCCGAGCTCGCTGCCCCGGATCGTGATCACCTCGATCCCGTTCGCGCTCAGGTGGTTGTTGGTGGTGGTGTTGCGCTCGTAGGCCACGACCACGCCCGGCCGCAGGGCCAGCACGTTGCAGCCGTCGTCCCACTGCTCGCGCTCGGAGGCGTACACGTCCTGCGTGGCGGTCAGGACCTTGATGTCGTCCAGGTCGAGCGCCCGCGCGATGGCCCGGTGCATGTCCTCGGCCGGATGGTCGGTGATCTTGAGTTCCTTCTCGTTGTCCCCGGGCTCGACCGTGTAGGAGGGCAGCATGCCCAGACCGGCGAACTTGGTGAACACGCCGACGTCCACGTTGGTCATGACCGTGTCCAGGTGCATGAACGCCCGTGCCTTCGGCATGTTCAGCGCGACGATCCTCGTGGCCGCCCCCTGCCGGAACAGGCTGCGCGCCAGCATCTCCACCGCCTGCGGCTGGGTGCGTTCGCTGATCCCCACCAGCACCACGCCCCCGCCCAGGACGAGGACGTCGCCGCCCTCGATGGTGGCGGGCGCGGAGGGCGTCCCGGCCATCCAGACGTTGTAGCCGCCCTCGCCGGGCCGGTCGTAGCCGGGGGCGAACGTCGGGTGGTACCGGTAGATCGCCTCCATGTTGACGGTCTCGCGGCGGCGCGCCTTCTTCCTCATCGGGTTGATCGAGACGCCGTCGTAGATCCAGCAGGAGGTGTCGCGGGTGAACAGGTGGTTGGGCAGCGGGGGCAGGACGAAGTCGTCCGGGCCCAGGGTGTGGAAGGCCAGGCTCTTGGGGTCGGTGCCCATCTCGACCATCTCGCGCTTGGTGATGCCGCCGGTGAGGTAGCGCTGGAGCGTCACCGAGTCCATCGAGTCCAGCGCGTTGCGGACGGCGTCGACGGCCATCGGGCCGAAGAAGCGCTCGTCGGTGACGCCGTCCAGGATGTGCTTGCGCGCCTCGGGGATCTCCACCGTCTCGCGCAGCAGGTCGGAGAGCATGTGGACGGTCACCCCCTGGTCGACCAGGAGCTTCTGCCACTCCTCGTGCTCCTCCACGGCGCGCTGCACCCAGAGCACGTCGTCGAAGAGGAAGTCGTCCTTGTTCGACGGCGTGAGCCGTTTCAGGGCGAGCTCGGGCCTGTGCAGCAGGACCTGGTGGAGCCGGCCGACCTCGGAGTCGACGTGAAAGGTCATTGGGGTTCCTTCTCGGCTGGTGACGAGAGCGGCGGGCGGGCGGTGCCGGGGGTCACCCGGGCGCTCGGGCATACTCCGCCGTGGGGCGGATGTAAGCCGCATACCCATCAAAACCACTGAGAGTCTGGAGGATTTAGATATTTATTCGCTTTTGAAGTGACCCCGCCGCTTCGCAGCGGCCAGGCTCTCCTCGAAGCGGCCTCGCCCCTCGAGGCGACCCCATCCCCTTGGAGACGACCCCGCCCCCTCGAAGCGCCCCGCCCACCCGGGGCGGGTCGGACGCACGGGAAGGACCGGGGCGGCTCCGCCCCCGCCCCGGGTGAACCGGGACCCGGCTGGTAGCGTGAGGGCATCGACTTCCTTTAAGACCCGTCCCGTGAGGCGGGAAAGGTGGTGTTACTCCTTGGCCGAGGCCGTTTCGCGTGCGCCCGCCGGCGCCCGCGCCGTGCTGGAGGAGCCCGACATCAACCGGGCCCTCATCCGCATCTCCCACGAGATCCTCGAACGCACCAAGGGCGGCGAGAACGTCGTCCTGCTGGGCATTCCCACCCGCGGCGTCCATCTGGCCCGCCGCCTGGCCGCCCACATCAGGCAGTTCGAGGGCCGCGCCGTCCCCGTCGGCTCCCTCGACGTCACCATGTACCGCGACGACCTGCGGCTGCGGCCGGCCCGTGCGCTGGGCCGCACCGAGCTGCCCGCGGACGGCATCGACGGCCGCCTCGTCGTCCTCGTCGACGACGTCCTCTACTCGGGCCGCACCGTCCGCGCCGCGCTCGACGCCCTCAACGACCTGGGCCGCCCGCAGGCCGTGCAGCTCGCCGCCCTGGTCGACCGGGGCCACCGCGAGCTGCCCATCCGCCCCGACTACGTGGGCAAGAACCTGCCGACCTCCAAGTCCGAGAGCGTCAAGGTCTACCTGGAGGAGAACGACGGCCGTGACGCGGTCCTGCTGCTGAAGGGGGAGGACCTGTGAAGCGGCACCTGCTCTCCGCTGCCGACCTGACCCGCGACGACGCCCTGCTCATCCTGGACACCGCCGACGAGATGGCGAAGATCTCGGAACGTTCCATCAAGAAGCTCCCCACCCTGCGGGGCCGCACCGTGGTGAACCTCTTCTTCGAGGACTCCACCCGCACCCGGATCTCCTTCGAGGCGGCGGCCAAGCGCCTGTCGGCCGACGTGATCAACTTCTCGGCCAAGGGGTCCAGCGTCTCCAAGGGCGAGTCGCTCAAGGACACCGCCCTGACCCTGGAGGCGATGGGCGCCGACGCCGTCGTCATCCGCCACGGAGCCTCCGGCGCGCCGCACCGGCTGGCCGGCTGGGTACGCGGCAGCGTCGTCAACGCCGGTGACGGCACCCACGAGCACCCCACCCAGGCCCTCCTGGACGCCTTCACCATGCGCCGCCGCCTCGGCGCGCTGGACGGCCGCAGGGTCACCATCGTCGGCGACGTGCTGCACAGCCGGGTGGCCCGCTCCAACGTGCTGCTGCTGGCCACGCTCGGGGCCGAGGTGACGCTGGTCGCCCCGCCCACCCTGTTCCCGGTCAACGTGGACACCTGGCCGTGCGAGGTCTCCTACGACCTGGACGGGGTGCTGCCCAAGTCCGACGTGGTGATGATGCTGCGCGTGCAGCGCGAGCGGATGAACGCGGCGTTCTTCCCCACCGAGCGGGAGTACAGCCGCCGCTACGGGCTCGACCGCGACCGTGTCGCCAAGATGCCCGACCACGCCATCGTGATGCACCCCGGGCCGATGAACCGGGGAATGGAGATCGCGGCGGAGGTGGCCGACTCGCCGCGCTCGACGATCGTCGAGCAGGTCGCCAACGGTGTGACCGCGCGCATGGCCGTCCTGTACCTGCTGCTCGGCGGCGCCGACCTCGGAGGAGACAAGTAGATGGACGAGCGTAACGGCACCGGCGGCCATGACCTCCTCATCAAGGGCGCCGGCATCCTCGGCGGCCAGAGCGCCGACATCCTGATCCGCGGCGGGCTGGTGGCGGAGATCGGCCACGGCCTGGAGGGCGGCCCGACGGAGCGCCCGGGTCCCGGGCCCGTCGAGATCGTCGAGGCCGGGGGCCTGATCGCCCTTCCCGGCCTGGTGGACCTGCACACCCACCTGCGCGAGCCCGGCCGCGAGGACGCCGAGACCGTGGAGACCGGCACCCGGGCCGCGGCCCGGGGCGGCTACACCGCCGTGCACGCCATGGCCAACACCGACCCGGTCGCCGACACCGCGGGCGTCGTCGAGCAGGTCTGGCGCCTGGGCCAGGAGTCGGGCCGCTGCGACGTACGTCCCGTCGGCGCCGTCACCGTCGGCCTGCAGGGCGAGCGTCTCGCCGAGCTCGGCGCCATGGCCGACTCCGCCGCGCAGGTGCGGGTCTTCTCCGACGACGGCAAGTGCGTCTGGGACGCGGTGCTCATGCGCCGCGCCCTGGAGTACGTCAAGGCGTTCGACGGCGTCGTCGCCCAGCACGCCCAGGAGCCGAGGCTGACCGCCGGCGCGCAGATGAACGAGGGCGCGGTCTCCGGCCGGCTCGGCCTGACCGGGTGGCCCGCGGTCGCCGAGGAGGCGATCATCTCCCGCGACTGCCTGCTGGCCGCCCACGTCGGCTCGCGCCTGCACATCTGCCACGTCTCCACCGCCGGTTCGGTGGAGATCATCCGCTGGGCCAAGTCCAAGGGCTGGGACGTCACCGCCGAGGTGACCCCGCACCACCTGCTCCTGACCGACGACCTGGTCGAGGACTCCCCGCTCGGCTCCTACAACCCCATCTACAAGGTCAACCCGCCGCTGCGCACCCGCGCGGACGTCGAGGCGCTGCGCGAGGCCCTGGCCGACGGCACGATCGACTGCGTGGCCACCGACCACGCCCCCCACCCGGTCGAGGACAAGGAGACCGAGTGGGCCGCCGCCGCGATGGGCATGATCGGCCTGGAGACGGCGCTCGCGGTGGTTCAGGAGGCGATGGTGGAGACCGGGTTGCTCGACTGGGCCGGCGTCGCCGAGCGCATGTCCGCGGCCCCCGCCAGGATCGGCAGGGTCGCCGGGCACGGCAGGCCGATCGCCGTCGGCGAGCCGGCCAACATCACCCTGTACGACCCGGCGGTGCGCGCCGCGGTCGACCCGGCGGGGTACGCCTCGAAGAGCCGCAACACGCCGTACGAGGGGCTGCCCCTGCCCGGCCGCGTGGTGGCGACCTTCCTGCGCGGCAGGCCCACCGTCCTGGACGGGAAGCTCACGTGAGGGCCGCCCGAGGCGTGCCCGTGCTCGGACGCGGGGCGCGCGGGGGGTTCCCCCTTTCCGGCCCGGATCGCGGGCGCGTCCCGCATGGCGGACGTCCGACACCCCGCCGTGCCGGATATTTCATACTTTGTGGTGTTGTTACCGAGACGATCGGGGTGGGTGAATGACCGCGGTATTGGTGCTGGAGGACGGACGTGTCTTCCACGGGACCTCCTACGGAGCCGAGGGGGAGA
>NZ_JBFABE010000066.1:0-43912 GCF_040640155.1 Streptosporangium sp. NPDC023615 | reverse complement strand
GCTCGTCACCGCGGTGACGAGCGCCGACCGCGAGATGAGCGAGGCGGCCCGTGCCCGGGGCGCCGGCGGTCTGGCCGACAACACCACCCGGGCCTACGCCCGCGACTAGGAGACCTTCACCACCTGGTGCGCCAAGAGCGGGCGTACGCCGTTACCCGCCTCGGCTGAGACGATCGCCGAGTACGTCACCCACCTGGCCGTCACACCCACCACGCGCGGCACTCCCTCGGCGCCCTCGACGATCGAGCGGGCCCTGGCGTGCGTGCAGTCCCGCCACAAGAAAGCTGGGCTTCTCCTCAACGCCGAAGGCGGCCGCCTGGCTTTGCGCGCCTACCGCAAGGAGCGCGCCAAGGCAGGCACGCGCACCCGCAAGGCGCCGCCCGCCAAGCTCGCCGTCCTGCGGGTGATGATCGACGGCTGCGACCCCGCCACCTTGGCCGGCCTGCGCGACCACGCCGCGCTGGTGCTCGGCTTCGCCTTGAGGGGCCGCCGCTCGGAGCTGGCCGCCCTCGACCTTGAGGACCTGGCGCTGACCGTCGATGGCCTGGAGGTCACGTTCGGCTGGGTTACCGCTCTCGCCGGGGTCGGGGGGTAGGGCATGCGCAGGTAGGCGCACAAGACGTCGATCATCGTCTGGCGCAGTTCCCGGGTGGCGACGTCGTCGGCCAGGCCGGCCAGGGCGATGACGCCGCCGATTCCGGCGACCACCGCGAAGGAGAGCTTTAGCAGGTCCAGCAGCCGGCTCAGCGGCAGGCCTGGCTTCCCGACCGAGGTAAGGGCGGGGAAGCCGAGAATCCACAGGGCGCTGACGAACAGGCCGACGCTGAGCAGAAACAACGATCCCGAGAGAAATCAGGGGACCGTGAAGTTAGCTTTCAGGTCCGGTATTTGATGCCCTATATTTCGACAATAACTGTCTCCCGGACGCGTATCCGGGAGACGGCCGCCATCAGAATGCGGTTAGTGTTAAAGGGTTTTTTTTCGATCCTTTTCCCTTTTGAGAAAAAGGTGAATAGAGAAGAGGACGGTAGCGCCAGCGAAGGTCATGCCGCCTACCGAAGTGAGCATCCTACTCCAATATAGCACCTCAGGATCTCCGTCACTCCTCAATGCGAGAGCTATTGCTATTGTTGTCACCGAGGCGACGGCGAATATTAAAGCTACCCATTTCACCTATAAGGCCATCCTTCCTCTTTTAAGGTGACATCATACCTTTAACAACTTTGGTGAAGGTCTGAAGCTGCATCGAGTTTGACTGTTATGCCAGTATGTAGTGCAGGTTGAATCTACCCCCAGTCCGCCGCTGTGGCGATTAGCTTTACTGATCTGGGAAGACCAGTAATACGCATTGGCGGAGGCGCCTCCGCACAAGATAGCTCCCGGCAAAAACAACGCACTTGCCACTCCGCATGCACTCAGTCCGGCCCCTAGCGCATTTAGGTCATCCGCTGTATCGGCCGCATCGTCGGTCGTCAAATGTATTTGACAAACTTTTCCATACCAGTGATTTGTGCACTTACGGGTAGACTTATCTCCATTTTTTGGAATGGAGCCGTACGCAGATGTCGACAACTTTTTCTTACTTTTAGCAGTTGCCTTATTGCTCTTCTGAGAAGATATTTTTTTCCACAGTAATCTCAAGGCCTTCTCGTCGTCCGTTAAGTCAGCGAAGAAATTATAAATATCCCGCTTCTCTTTAGGTGCATCCCAATATCCCTTCGGGGCCGTTTTTCCTTTCTCTGTGACACCTATCGCTCTGCCTCTTTCTTCGTCGAACCACCAGTCCATTGCCACAAGGCAGCATGGCTGATCGGGCCAGGAATAGTACGGCTGCCCCGGGACAACTTCTGTTGGTGTAAATTCCCAGCTTGAGGACGAGGATTGCCTGTCAAGGTATTTGTCCCAGTAACTGCTCGTGTCATAGGACTGCCAGCTAGTGCCGCCGCTTGCGCTGCCGTAGGAGCCTCCGCTTTGGATGACTTCGTATGCGTTGTGCCCGGTGGGGTCGGTATTGGTCAAAGGGCCAGCGTTGGCGTAGGTGTAGCGGTTGGCCTGCACCGATGGGTTCGGGTCGAGAGTCATGGTGTCACGGGAGGTGAAGGCGCCGGTGCCGGGTTGATACCAGCGAGCATGCATATTGACCTTGCCGGTATCGGGATCGGTGTACTCCCCTTGATAACCGGGCGTGCGCTGGGTGCCGGAGCGGTGAGTGACGATGCCGAAGGGGTCGTAGGCGACCGAGTCGACCAGGACGGTACCGGAGAAGGTTGCGACCACATCGCCGTGCAGGTCACTCATGGTGGCGAGCGCGGGGCCAGCGCCTTCTTGCAGGCTCAGCAGGCCTCCGAACGGATCGCGCCCATACTTCGCCTGCAGGGTCCCGGATCCGTCGGTGGTGGTAACGAGGTCGTTACTCAGGCCGGAGTAGATGAAGCGCTGCTGAGCGCTGCCCTTGGTGCGGGAGGTCATCCGGTCCAGGTCGTCGTAGCCGTAGGTGGCATCCCCGTCGGAGGTGAGGCGGTCAAAAGCGTCGAAGGTGAGGATGCGGGTGACGCCGGCCTTGGTCTCGGTGGCGGTGGTGCCGCGGGGGGTATAGGTGTAGTCGGTCCCGGCGCCGGAGGTGAGGCGGTTGCGCTGGTCGTAGACGAAGGTGTCGGCTCCGGCCTTGGTGCGGTTGCCGGAGGCGTCCCACTCATAGGCGGTGACGGCGCCGCCGGGGGCGGTCCAGGAGGTCAGGCGCCTGGAGCGGTCGTAGCCGTAGGTGTTGGTTCCGGCTCCGGCGGTGCCGGTGGTGGTCTTGGTGGTGAGGTTGTCGTCCTTGTCCCACCCGTAGACGATCTTCGACAGTTCCGTACCTGAGCTGTTCTTCACCGTCTGGGAGGTGAGTCGGTCCACACTGTCGTATCCGTAGGTTTGCGTGTTGACCGGGTTGGCGGAGGTTTTACTGGCCAGACGGTTGGCGTTGTCGTAGCCGTAGGTCCAGGTGCGGCCGGTCACCGGGTCGGAGGCGGTCTTGAGCCGGTCGAGGGTGTCCCAGGTGTAGTTCGCCGTTCCGGCGGGGTCGATGCGCTGGGTGGGGTTGCCGGTGGCGTCGTAGGTGTAGGCGGCGATCTGGTTGGTGGCCTTGGAGACCTTGGTCAGCAGGCTGCGGTCGTTGTATTCGAGGGTGTAGTCACCGATCGTGGCCATCCGGCCCGCGCTGTCGTAGGTGACCGCGCGGTTCAGCGTGGTCATCGAGGTGCCGCTGCCGACCTCGGCGGTCATCCGGTCCAGGTGGTCGAAGGTGCGATCGATGCGCACCCCCCCTGGCTGCAGGGTCGCGGTGGCGTTGCCTGAGGCGTCGTAGACGCTGGTCCAGGTCCGATCAGCGGCGTTGGGGTGGGCGGTGGTGGACGGTTCGATGACGGATTCGACCAGGCCGAGGCTGTTGTAGGTGGTCCAGGTGGCGTTGCTGCGGCCGTCGGTGGTGCGGGTGCGCGCCCCGCTGGCGTCGTAGCCGAACGTTGAGGTGATCGACGAGCTCGCGGTGACGGGTTCGATGAGGGAGGTCAGCCGTCCTGCGGCATCGAATGTGCGCTGGGTGGTGTAGCCCTCGCCGGAGGTGGTGCTGGTCGGGTTGCCGGCCGGGTCGTGGCCGAAACTGGACGTGCGCACGACCGTGACGGGGTTGGTGCCGGCGAGGTCTTTAACGGCGCTCTTGCGGCCAGCGAGGTCGTAGGTGGTCTCGGTGGCGTTGCCGAGCGGGTCGGTCACCTTGGTCGGCCGGCCCATCAGGTCGTAGGCGGCGGTGGTGGTGCGGGTGGCCGGGTTGGTGGTGGTGGGGGTGGGCGGGTTGATGGTGGCGGTGACCTCTCCGGCGGCGTTGACCGTGTAGGTGGTGGTCTTGTCACCCGGCCCTGGCGTGATGCGCTTGGTGAGGTTACCGGCGGCATCGTAGGCCAGCTTGGTGACGTGCGCGGCGGCGGGGTTGCGCTCGATCCAGGTCTGGGTGATCTGCCTACCTAGGTCATCGTAGGTTGCCTCGTTACGCGCTCCAGTGGGGTCGATCAGCGCGCGCTGCTCGCCAAGCAGGTCGTACTCCGAGACCCAAGCGCCGCCTGGCCCTGATGGGCCGGGCTGGATGATTTTGACCGGGCGTCCCAGCACGTCGTAGACGGTGGAGGTGATGTGGTCGCGCGGGTCGGTGACCGTGGTCTGCCGCCCGGCCGCGTCGTAACCGATGCTGACCTTGGGGGTGATCGTGCTGCCGCCCGGCGGGGTGTACGGCGCGCCGGTGGTCGAGGTCAGGCGTCCGGCCTTATCGAAGACCGAGGTGGTGGTGCGCCCTTCGGCGTCGACGGTGTGGGTCTGCAAACCTGCGCTGTTGTAGCCGTACCGCAGAGTGGGACGCCCGGTGGTGAGGGCGGCGCCGTTCTTTTCGATCGTCACCTGCGGTGCCTTGGTCTCCACCAGCTGCCCGGCCAGGTCGTAGCGCATCGTGGTGGTGAAATCAGCGGGGGTGGCGCCGGAGGCGTTGCCGCGCGGGTCGGTGGTTGCGCTCAGCAGGCCACGGTCGTCGTAGACGCTGGTGGTGACCAGGTCCTCTGCCCCGTTCTCCACGGTCTGCCGGGTCACCTGGTTCAACGCGTTGTGAAGGTAGGAGGTGGACTCGATGCGGGTGGTCCCGGCCGCAGTGAAGGTCTTCTTGGTGATGTTGTTGGCCGCGTCGTACTGGAAAGCGGTCTTGCGCCCCAGGGTGGCGGGGGCGAGGGTGGTGGACGTGAGGCGGCCTGCGGCGTCGTAGATGGATTCGGTGGTGACCTTCTCGCCGGCGCTGTCCTGACCGGCCGGGTCGTTGGTGACCTGCTTGGTGAGGTTACCGGCCGCGTCGTAAGTGTTGTCCTCCAACACCACATCGGTCCTGGTGGCCAAGGGATCGTTGAGCCGGACGTCATCGGCGATTACCTGCGACAGGCGGCTGTCGGCGAAGTACATGTAAGCCCGTTTGCGGCCCATCGCGTCGACCTGGCCGGCCAGCCGGCCGCCGGGGTCATAGGAGGCAGATTCCAGCACGACGTCCTGGGCAGGCTGCGGACTGACCGGGCTGCCGGTCCAGTTCTTGAGCGTCGCGGTGAACGGCTGACCGCGCTCGGTATAGGCGTAGGCAAGCACGGTGCCCACCGGGTCGGTCGTCGAGACCTTCGCTCCGGTGACGTCCCAGGTGGAGTGAGTCACGCCGCCCTCGGGGTCGGTGACCGTCTCCACCCGTCCCTTGGTGTCGTAGGTGTAGGTGGTGATGCGCGCCGGGTCACCACCGGTCAGGTCCGACACCGTCTCGGTGAGCCTGTTGCCGTCCGCGTCATAGGTGTAGACGGTCTTTGCGGTGTGGGTGACGTCGGTGACCTCGTTCTTCACTCCCGCAGCGGTCTGCGTCAGCGGGCGCCCGGCTCCGTCGTAGGTGAACGTCGTGGTGACCCCGGTGGGGTGGACCGCCGATACCTCGGTTCGCGAGGTCACCCGGCCCAGCGCGTCATGGCCGAACTTCGCTATCAGTCCCGACGGGCTGGTCTGCTCGGCCAGATCCCCAGCGGCGCTGTAGCGGTAGGTCGTCTCGCTGCCCTTGAGATCCTTGGCCGACTTGCGCAGGCCCGCCGGGGTGATGCCGCCGCCGACGGCGGGCTCGGTGCCGTCGGTGTAGGTGCTGCTGGCCGAGCGTCCGGTGGGGAAGTCTGGGGTAGCCGGGCCGGTCTGCTTGAGCGTCTCGCCGTACTGGTTGTACTCCCACTTGGTGGCGTAGGTGTTGTCGGTGGCGCTGGTCGAGCGAGGATCGCGGCGAATCAGGAGCTTGTCGTTGCGGGGATCGAACTCGTCGGCGGTATTGCGGTAATAGGTGTAGCGCTCCTGCGGGCTAAGACCCAGAACGCATTCCAGCCCGGCGGGCGAGGAGGGGATCTCCTCCTCTATCAGGCAGGTGGTGCGGGTCAGGAGGTTGCCGCGTTTGTCGTGAGTGGTGATGACCGCGTTGCTGTTGGGGTCGGTGATCATCGCCGGGTAGCCGCCGCTGTCGTAGGTGTAGCTGGTCTTTTCCTCCAGCTGGTCGACCTGGGTCACCAGACGGTAGCCGCGCCAAGCGTCGTGCTCGAAGGTCAGCGTCTTGTTCTTGGGATCGGTGACCTTCACAGTGGACAAGCCCGTGTCGCCGTCATACTGCGGCTCGGTGAGCTTCCAGAGGCCACCGTGCTGGTCGGTATGGGTCTTGAGGCGATCGGTGGCGCTGTCGTAGGTGTTGTCCGCCCAGATACGGCTGGACGGCAGTGTGATCTTCGACAGCAGGTGTGGGACCGCCTGGCGGGCGGCGTAGTGCTCGGCCACCTCGGTCGCGGTCAGTGGCCGGTCATAGACGGCGACCTCGTCGACGTGACCGCTCAACCCCCACGAGGCGGACGTCCAGCTACCGGTCACGGGCGAGGAGGGCCAGGCCGAGGTGATCCGGCCGTTACCGATCGTGGCGAACTTCCACCCCTGGTGGCTGATCGTGCCGCTGAGCGAGCCCACCGGGGCACCATCGAGGTAGAGGGTCTGACTGTTGCCCGAGCCGGACAGGGCGACATGGTGCCAGGCGCCGTTGTTGACGGCAGCGGCCGAGGTGATCGGGGAGACGACCGCGGTACCGCCGGAGCCGGTGACGCCGAACTGGCCGCGCAGCTTGCCGTCGGTGCCCACGTACAACAGCGGCTGACCGCTACCGGGGAACCATCCTTGCTGGCCGAGCTGCAGGTAGGTGTCGGAGGCATAGGCGATCACTCCCGGGGAGGTGGTCTTGAACCAGGTCTCCATCGACAGTGAACCGGCCATCCGCGGCAGCAGGTGCTCGGGCAGGTCCATCCATCCATCACCCGCCAGTTTCGCCGAGGTGTTGGTGGAGCCGGTCAGCGCCCCGGGCTCGGCCAGGGTCATCTCCTCATAGGTGGCCGGTCCCGAACCCCAGCCCAGATTGACGCCTTCACTCGTCGGCGGCTGGCACAGCTCCGGTACGACGGTGCATATCGGGTCCGGGGTCGGCGACGGCGGCTGGTTGACCGGCTCGCCCAGACGCCAGTACCCGACCGGCTCGTCATCTTGCACCACACCCGGATACGCCGAGCCGGTGGTGTAGTCGTAGGTGGTGCAACTGGAGGCCCCCAGCGGGGAGCAGACCTGGTGAAGGCGACTGCCTTGGTAGGTGTAGGTCCACGTCAGCGGGGCGCCGTTGACCGGGTCGGTGGCCACGCTCGCCACCCGTGCCCCGTTCCAGGTGAACGTCAGCGACCGGCCGCCGGCATCGTGCACCGCGCTGAGCTTGCCGTCGGTGTCGTACACCAGGTCCTGGGCGCGGCCGCGGCTGTCGGTCACCTTCACCAGGCGGCCAAAGGCGTTGAACAGGTAGGAGGTGGAGGACTTGTCCATCAGCCGCCACCCGCCCGCACCGGTCGTAGCGAGGGTGGCGAACATGCCCGGCGGCGGCTGGAACCCGCCGTCCCCACGCGAGGCGAAACGCAGCACCTGCCCGGTGGGATAGGTGACCAGCAGCGCCCCACTCGCCTCGGGCTGGACCTTCATGTCGAAGCGAGTGGACCAGCCCGCGCCGAAGATCCCATCCGTGCGGGCGTCCTTGCTGTTGTAGGCGCGCCGCACACTCAATCCCAGCCCCGCACCCGGTACCGACGCGTCCACAGCCTCGGTGGTGTAGTTACCGGCCAGCTGGTGAAACTCCTGACCGTTGACCCCACGCGCCGCCAACTGGGAGGCGACAGTCGGCTGACGGGCACCGGTGACGAAGCTGTACTCGGACGAGAGTGTGTTGTTGCCGGCGCTGTCGGAGACCTGCACCGACCACGAATACGACTTACCCCACTCCAGGGCGCCGGCGGGAACCTTCCAGGAGCTCACCCCATCGGGCAACTCCCCGGAGTATGCAACCACCGTCGGCTCTCCACAGCCTGGCAGCGGGTCCTCGTCCTCTTCTTCCTGCTCGGGCAACACGCAAACCGTGAACTCATAACGCAACGGGGACGTCCCACCGTCGGCATAGGCCACCAAGGTCGGTCTCACCGTCCCGACCTGCTGGCCCGACAACGGCCACATGTCCTTCACCTGAAGGTCATCAAGCAGCGACGACACGGCGGCCGTCGGCCGCATGCCCCCTCGCGGCTCACCAGAGACGGACCCGATGCGAGATGTGCCATCGGAGGCCGATGTCCGGCTCCTCTTGGACACAAACCGCGCATCCACGGGCAGCGCCTGCTTGGGAAGGCCGATCTTCTGAGCAGGGGCTCGCACTGTGACCGGCGATCTGGTCACGCTGCTGTCCACCAACGACGCCAACCCCGCCGCCGACCCCGACAGCTGCTTCGGCGTCTCAGGATCATCCTGGACCAGCGCGGTCACCACAGAGGCGGTGACAGGGACGGCCTGGAACAGTAGTAGGCCCGGCACCAACATCACGGCCCACACCGCCACCACCCAGGCCCTACGACCAGGCGAACGCAGACGCGAACGTGGACGCGACAGACTACGGCGCATACGCCGTCACCCTCCGAACAAGTCAGCGCGAAGGCCTAGTGGCCCCCGCGTTACCCCAGCCCGCCACCAAGCCCACAGCGGGGCCGGGGTCGACGTTTCGGAGCGCGCAACAAGCAAACGATCAGAAATTACCTATAGATCACCTAAAGCCGCAAGATCTCCATAAGGGGAAAATAAAGGATTCAATGTCACGTTTCATCTGAAAACATGCTGTGTCCGTACGCGTTTGGCTTCTATGGGTAACCAAGGCGAAACGTCTGAATTCAACACACAGGTAGTGGCTGGTGACGTTCCGCTCGAACGACGAGGTCTCCGACTCATCCGGATGAGACTGCTTTTGGGTCGCGTCCGATGGCGCTCGTTGCGCACAGGTCGCGACATGTCCGGATGTGGACGAGCTCGGGGAGGCCATTGGCTCAAGACTCCCTGGATAAGTGACATTATCCGGGGAGTACGAGTAGGATCTCCCCGGATAACTGCCGGGCGAGGCCTGAGCTAACGCCGGAAAAACTCCCCGGATAAGAAGGAGAGGGGTCCGGCGAGTGACCACGAGCACCGACAACAAGATCAACAATGATGGCGACAGAGAAACTGGCAACCGGGTTGACGATCGGAGTGGCGATCGGGTGAGCGGTCCGACCGACAACCGCCTTGCCGATCGGGACAGCTCCGGGACGGGCAACGTGGTGATGCTCCGGCCTGGTCGTGAGGCGGGGTCGGTGGCGGCCGCGGCGGAGGCGGCGTTGGCCGCGTTCGGCACGCATCTCGATCGGTGCGCGCTCGCGGCCAACACGGTGACCGCCTACCGACGACAAGCCATCGCCTACCGCGACTGGCTGCTCGCCCGGGCGGCCGAGCACGCCGACGCGTTCGTCGACCTGGTCGGCGCCGAGGCCGCCGTCACCGCCTGGCGCCGGCACCTGCTCGCCGCGGGCGCGTCGCCGGCGACGGTGAACCAGGCACTGGCCGCGGTCACGTTGCTGTATGAACACGGCCCCGCACTGCGCCTGGCGGTCAAGCGCGCCCGGGTACCCAAGCCCGGTGCTCCGGAGGCGTTGTCGCGGGCGCAGGAGAACGCGGTCCGCCGCGCCGCCGACCGCCGCGGCCCCCGCGACGCAGCCCTCATCGCCGTCCTGCTCGGCGCCGGCGCTCGCGCCGAGGAATGCCAACGCCTGCGCATCGGCGATGTGCCGATCACCGCGCGCAGCGGCACCGCCCGCCTGCACGGCAAAGGCGACGAAGTCCGCACCGTCCCGCTGCCGGTCCCGGCCCGCGAACGGCTCACCGCCTGGCTGAAGGTGCGCGCTGAGCTGCTGGCCGCACGACCCGCCCTGGCCGAGGCGGTCGGCGACGGGGTGTGGGTCGGCCAGCGCGGTCGGCTGTCGGTCGACGGCGTCACCGACGTGGTCCGCGCGGTCGGCAAGGACGCCGGCCTGCCGGGCCTGCGCCCGCACCGGTTGCGCCACACCTACGCCACCCGGCTGCGCGAAGTCGACGCCGACCACGCCCAGATCCAGGCCCTCCTTGGCCACACCTCCATCGAGACCACCGCACGCTACTTCCGCGCTTCCCCCACCGAGGTCGCCGACCTGGTCGACCGCGCCCTCGACTACTGACGGCGAAACGATGGGAACGGTTGCGCTGAGCCGGTGGATCGATGCGGAGCTCAAGAACACCGTGTGATCGCTTCTGCTACCTGGCCGTCTATACGAGTCCTGCCTGCTCCTGCCAGTACGCCAGGTGGCTTCGGGTGGTCAGGGTGTCGGGGTGGTCGGGGCCCAGCACCCGCAGGCGGTCGGTGAGGAGGTCTTCGGTTGTGGCGGCCGCGCCTGCCGCATCACCGGCCAGCCCCCGCCAGTCCGCCAGGCCGTTGCGGGCGGCCAGGGTCTTGGGGTGGTCAGGGCCCAGCACTCGTAGGCAGTCGGTGAGGAGGTCCTCGAACGCCGCGGCCGCACCCGCCGCATCACCGGCCGCCCCCCGCCAGTCCGCCAGGCCGTTGCGGGTGGTCAGGGTGTCGGGGTGGTCGGGGCCCAGCACCCGCAGGTAGTCGGTGAGGAGGTCCTCGAACGCGGCGACCGCACCCGCCGCATCACCGGCCAGCCCTCGTGAGCTCGCTAGATTGTTACGGGTTATCAAGGTGTCGGGGTGGTCGGGACCCGACACCCGCAAGCGATGGATGAGGAGGTCCTCGAACGCCGCGGCCGCACCCGCCGCATCACCGGCCAGTCCCCGCCAGGTTGCCAGGTTGTTGCGGGTGGTCAGGGTGTCGGGGTGGTCGGGACCCAGCACTCGTAGGCAGTCGGTGAGGAGGTCCTCGAACGCCGCGGCCGCACCCGCCGCATCACCGGCCAGCCCCCGCCAGTACGCCAGGTTGTTGCCGACGGCCAGGGTCTTGGGATGGTCGGGACCCAGCATCCGCACATAGTCGGTGAGGAGGTCCTCGAACACGGCGGCCGCGCCTGCCGCATCGCCTGCCGCCCCCCGCCAGTACGCCAGGTTGTTGCGGGTCATCAGGGTGTCGGGATGGTCGGGACCCAACACCCGCAAGCGATCGGTAAGAAGGTCCTCGAACGCCGCGGCCGCACCCGCCACATCACCGGCCGTCCCTCGACAGCTCGCCAGGTTGTGTCGCGTGATCAGGATGTCGGAGTGGTCGGCATCAAGCACTTCCAAGTGATTGGCGAGGAGGTCCTCGAACGCCGCGGCCGCACCCGCCGCATCACCTGCCGCCCCCCGCCAGTGCGCCAGGTTGTTGCGGGTCATTAGGGTGTCGGGGTGGTCGGGCCCCAACACCCGCAAGCGATCGGTGAGAAGATCGTCGAGTGCGGCCGCCGCACCCGCCGCATCACCGGCCAGCCCCCGCCAGGTCGCCAGGTTGTTGCGGGTGATCAGGGTGGCGAGGTGGTCGGGGCCGAGAAGCCGGGTCATGGTGGCATGCAGCTGGGTGTATTCGGTGACGGCCGCGTGAACCTGTCCGCTGTCGCCGAGGCTGGTCGCGGCGCGGAGCAGGATCGGGTGGGCCATGTCGTTCCATTCCCACAGGGCGGTTCCGGTGAGAGTGTGCAAGGTTGCGGTGTTGGCGCGCAGAACGGGACCGGCCTGATCGCGTTCGACGTCCGGCCAGACCTCCAGCAAGGCATCGGCGGCGACATGCGCGACGGCGGTCGACTCGGCGCCGGAGAGGGTCTCGCGGGTGGCGCGCTGGATGAGCTGGTGGACCCGCACCTCCTGAAAGGATGCGGCGGGGTCGTGGTCGATGAGGCTGAAGCGGTGCAGCACCCGCAGCCCGTCGTAGGCGTCGGCAGCCGACACCTCCTCGGTGGTCTGGGGACGTCGTTCGGTGGCTAGGTAGGTCAGCACTGGGGTGCTGGTCAGTGCGGCCTGCGGGATGCCGTGCGGATCCAGCACCGCCGCCACCTGTAGCAGGGGCCGGGCCAGTCCGGCGGGCCGGGCACGGTCGGCGCGGTCGATCGACAACGACCAGGCCGCGGCCACGATCGCGGGATGGTCGTCGGGCAGGCCACCCTCCTCGGGCACCACCTTGGCCAGCCTGTGGCGCCGATCGGCCAGCCGCTCCCGATACCTCGCGCAATTCAGGTGCGCGTCGATCAGGTAGGCGGCCGCTTGGGCCAGCGCCAGCGGCAGATATCCCAGGTCGGCGGCGAGCGCGTCGATCTCAGCGTCACTGTCGGTCCGGTCGTAAACGGCGAGCTTGGCGCTCAGGTAGGCGCGCGCCTCAGCCTTAGTGAACACCTCCACCTCCACCACCCGACGGTCCCGGCCAGCCAGGGCTGCCTCTCGGCGCCGGGTGGTGACCACCACCCGCCCAGCTGCGCCCGAGGGCCACAGCTCCCGGACGTCGGCGGGGTCTTGCACATCGTCGAGCACCACCAGCCACGCCGTCGACGTCGTCTGCGCCCAGGTGAGAAACCGTCTGGCCGCCTGCTCGACATCGCCCGGATCGGTGGGAAGGCCGAGCTCAGTGGCGGCCTGGGCGTAGGCGGCCAGGATCTGTGAGCGGGAGGTCGCGCTCACCCACACCAACACCTCCACTTCCCGCTGCTCCCATATTCGGCGGGCGTAGGCGGCGGCGAGCTGGGTCTTGCCGATCCCGCCCATCCCGGCCAGCACCTGCGAGACCACCACCGTCCCACCGCCGGCAGCGGCCTCGGTGAGCCGGTCGGCGATCTGGCGGGTCTGGAAGCAGTCCGCGGCCCGGGGCACCACCCCCACCTGGCGCCGCACCGGCTCACTCTCCCCCTTCTGCGAGGTGGGGGCCGATGGGTGAGCAGTGGGGGGACGTCCGCCACGCCCCCTGCCTTGGCGGCGTTCGGCCCGCGCCTGCTGGCGAAGCTTCTCCCACCACACAGCAGGCGGCGCAACATACTCAGGGGATTTCTGCCGGGCGCGGCCGCATAGGAAGACGATCAACCAGTCGGCGACCTTCCGGTTAGAGGGGACGTTGCGGCCGTTGCGCCAATCACTCCACGACGCGGGCGCCACCTTCAACGGCGGCAGTTGCGCGGCCGCCTGCCGCTGGATCATCGCGCCGTCCGGTGCGCCGGCCGCCGCGTGCAACGCCCGGAGCGCGGCGGCGTACCGGCTGGTTGCATCCATCGCACCGGCTGTCTCTGCCGCGTCCGTCGAATCGCTGGAGCCGCTCATCTTGCTACCCCTCGCCCATCCGGATCCGGATCGAAACCATCCGGAAAAGCCGCCCATCACCCCATTTCCCGAGGTCTCCCACCCTGCCCGCCCCACCGCGTCGATGCGAGCGGATCCGGAAAACCATCCGAAGCGGCCTGATGAGACCACCGCCCCGGGCGAGCAGAGCACCGGGGCCCACGGTAAGGAGAACCGCTCATGATCGATCGCCCGTTCCTGCGCCGCCTGGCCCGCGCCGCCCTGGCCGCCGCGATACGCAGCGCCACCGCAGCTGCCGCAGCGGCTCCCATCACCTTGGCCATCTGGTGGATCACCCACCGCTGACAGGTCGGCTGTCCCGGCTCCCGCGCCCGCCGGGAGCCGGGACAATGTCCACTACACGACGGCCGAACGGGCGAATCAAGTCGCCGAAGATCACGCTTTTAGTGGTCGACTGCAGCGCCGGCGACAGGGGCGTACCGGGCTGTGTGCCAGATTCGTCCCCGCCGCTCGCGTCGTCTCTCCTGCCTGCGGGGTGAGTGGTCATGACCGCTCGATGGTCACATCACCGTCTACCCCCTCGATCTGGGTGATGGAACCGCTGGCATGTGAGTTGCTGACCCGCTGACCGCCGGACGGCGGCCCGTCATCGGCGCCGTCCCGTGCGGGCTCACCGGCCACCGGCGGGTTCGAAGGCGCGAGCGGGGGCGCGGCCGTCGGTGAGGCGGGTGCCGGAGCCGCCGACGTCGAGGGCGGTCCGGCAGGCTTGGCGCTGTCGCGCAGCCGCACGCTGCGCCCTACCCGCCGTACCTGGTCGATGCCGCCGCCTGCGGTGCTGCCAGTCACGACCTGCCCGGGGCTCGCTGTCCGGCGCGGCTCGGACGAAAGATCTGCCTCACCAACCGGCGCGCGGGGCTCGGCGCGGGTGAGCCGGTAGGCCACCGCCGCGCCGGCCGCGGCCAGGGCCACCGCGATCGCCGACCACCCCCAGCTCCAGCCCGCGTCGGTGAGGATCTGATTGCTGGCCACCGCGACCGCGACCGGCACCACCACCGACAACGACAGCCAGATCCACCGCGCCCACCCCGACCGCTTGAGAGTCGTCATACCCCCATCATCACCGCATTTCCTACCGACGGTGAGGACCCTTCCTCAAACAGTGACCTATGCGGATAGGTGCTCTGGCCCGGTCCAGGACGTCCGTGTCCGCTCCCTGCTCAGATCAGTGACACCAGCAGTCCAGGAGTTAGAGAGCTGAGCCTCGCGCGGTCTCACGCTGGGCGCATCGCGCGTAACTGTTTGACGAAGCCGCCGGGCAGAGGGCAGATATGCGTCGAAGATGGCTCTATGGCCGACCTTCCCCCCGAAGCAGCCGGCGCGGGTGAGGCCGGGAACACGCAGAATCCGCAGTCGCCCACGCCGCTGCAGTCGGTCACCGACACCACAGTCGCCGGCCACCTGAACCAGATCTCCGGCGTCGGCGGGAACGTCTCCATCGTTCAAGGCGCACCCCTGCCTGCGCCGATCGCCTGGCCCATCGTGGAGGGCGACCTCCCCCGCCGGCCACGCGCCTTCCAACCCCGGCCGGATCTGCTGGAGGCGTTGCGGGCACGTATGCGGGAGCAGGGGGCGGCGGTCATCGAAGGCGCGGCGGTCGTCGACGCGGTGACCGGCACGCCCGGGGTGGGCAAGAGCCTGCTGGCCGCCTCCTACGCCTGGGATCGCCGGCACGCCGGCTGGCCGCTGATCGTCTGGATCACCGCCCAAACCCACGATCAGATCCTCACCGGCCTGGCCGGCCTGGCACGCCGGCTAAACCTGCTGTCCAGCGACGACGACACCCACACCGCAGCCGTCAAGGCCCGCGACTGGCTGGCCGCCACCGACCAGCCAGGCCTGCTGGTCTTCGACAACGCCACCGAGGTCGACGACGTGGAGCCCTGGTGCCCGGCCACCGGCACCGTCCAGATCCTCATCACTACCCGCAACCGTGCCTTCCACGACCTGTTCGAGCCGGTCGACGTCGGCGTCTTCGACCCGGAGCAGTCGGTGGCCTGCCTGCACCAGCGCACCGGCCGAACCACCCCGGGCGCCGACGACGTCGCCGGCGAGCTGGGCCATCTACCGTTGGCGATCGGGCAGGCAGGAGCGCTGATCGCGCGCCGCCGCATGACCTACCCCGCCTACCTGAAGGCGCTGCGCGACCTTCCGCTGAGCGAGTACTTGCCGCAGGCGGGAGACGGCTACCCCCAAGGGGCCGCGCAGGCGATCCTGCTGTCCATCGAGCAAGCCGAAGACACCATCGCCGGCGCGCGCGAGCTGCTGGAGCTGCTGGCGGTGCTGTCGGAAGCCGGTGTGCCGCGCGCGATCCTGTACGGCACCACCAACCCCGACGACCTCGGCCCGGTCGACACCGCGGAGTTGGATCAGCTGCTGGCTGACCTGGCCGACAGCTCATTGATCAGCTTCAACGACGACGGCACCACCATCCTCATGCACCGTCTCACCAGCCGCGTCCTACGCGAACGCGCCCAGCACACCCCCCACCCCACATCCGGCGACCTGCCCGGCATGCTGACTCGCGCCACCACCCTGCTGCACCACTTCAACACTCACATCCCCGACGGCGCCGCAACCTGGGCCGCCCGCGGCGCCGTCGACATGCTCGTCGAGCAAACCGCCACGGTGCACGCCTTGGCCACCAAGTCCGACAATCTGACCGACGACCTGCTCGGGTTGCGCGCCTGGTGTGGCAGATACCTCTACGACGTGGCTGATCTGGGCCGGGCCATCCCGCTGTATGAGCAGACCCTCGCCGATCGGCAGCGGGTGTTGGGCGGCGACCACTCCGCCACCCTGACCTCCCGCAACAACCTCGCTGGCGCCTACTATGCGGCGGGGGATCTGGGCCGGGCCATCCCGTTGTACGAGCAGACCCTCATTGACTGCGAGCGGGTGTTGGGCGGCGATCACCCCGCCACCCTGACCTCCCGCAACAACCTTGCTGGCGCCTACCGGGCGGCGGGGGATCTGGGCCGGGCCATCCCGCTGTTGAAGCAGACGCTGACCGACCAAGAGCGCGTGTTGGGCAGCGACCACTCCGCCACCCTGATCTCCCGCAACAACCTCGCTGGCGCCTACTATGCGGCGGGGGATCTGGGCCGGGCCATCCCGCTGTTTGAGCAGACGCTGACCGACCATGAGCGGGTGCTGGACAGCGACCACCCCGCCACCTTGACCTCCCGCAACAACCTCGCCAGCGCCTACCGGGCGGCGGGGGATCTGGGCCGGGCCATCCCGTTGTGCGAGCAGACCCTCATTGACTGCGAGCGGGTGTTGGGCGGCGATCACCCCGCCACCCTGACCTCCCGCAACAACCTCGCCTACGCCTATCAGTCGGCGGGGGATCTGGGCCGGGCCATCTCGCTGTTGGAGCAGACCCTCATCGACTGCGAGCGAGTGTTGGGAGCGGACCATCCAACGACAAAACTCGTGCGCAGCAACGTGATGCACCTTCGACGAAGCGCTGGCGCTTCTCACACTCACCGACCTGCGGACACGACGGTGGTAGAGCAGCGCGCCGGGCTGGGGGACGTTGAACGCAATGCGGCGTGCAATTGTGGATCGGGGAAGAAGTACAAGCGGTGCCACGGCACGCTAACGGCCGATTGATCTTGTGTAGCCGATCCGGGTGTGGGACCCAAAACCCTACCGATGGGTAACGGGACAGGAGCCTCGCTCTGTCCGGTCAGACCTCACGCTGAGCTACTTTGCCCCTGGTGACACCGACCCGAGCGCCGGGCCATGGACATGCGCATCTCACCGCCCGCGGCTCGCCTCACCGTCCCGGTGAGTTCCGCCATGACGACGTCGCCCTGCTCGACCATGCGCACGACCTCCAGGCGGGGAGGGCCGACGAGTTCGGGCGGGCCGTCGACGGCCTTATCGTAGGCGTCCTTGCCGGTCAGGTGGAAGGCTCCGAAGACGGTCCACTCGATGTCGTCGGTCAGGCAGGACAGGATCTGCTCGTGGTCGTTGTTGCGGAAACCGTCCAGGTATCCGGTGACGGTCTCGACGTTCCGTGACATGGCCGGCATGGCCGCTCCTTCGATCGCTTGCCGTTATGGCTCCGCCGTACGGACCGGCGGTTCCCTCACGGACAGGTCGGAGCGGTCGGGGCGTTCTCGACGTCACATGCTCGGAGCGGTCGTTTCGGGGTCGGCGCGGCCGACGCGGTCGGCGACGTCGGACGAGAGGAGGGCCGTGACGCGGCCCGGACGCGCTGAACGGGAGCGCGGCACACGAGAAAAGGCTACACTGGCGGATACTTTAGGAAATAGAAAACCCATCGGACAGGAGTCTACCAAAGATATGGAGCGTCGTCAACACGGCTCTGCTCTCGCCGAAGCGTTGCGGCTCGAACAGGCCCATGTCGGCAAGGTCTACGGATGTCTCGACACCGCCCGGCGGGAGACGGAGGCCGCGCTGCGCGCGGAGTACGCGCGCGGCGAGGCGGGCGGACCGCGCCAGGCGAGGATCGAGCGGGAGGTCGCCTCGGCCGAGCACGCCCGCCGCCTGGCGCGGCTGTCCGCCGTCGAGCGCGACCTGTGTTTCGGCAGGATCGACGACACCGGCGGCGAGACCCTCTACATCGGCAGGATCGGGCTGCGCGACGCCGACCGTGAGATCGTCCTCACCGACTGGCGCGCCCCGGCGGCACGCCCCTTCTACACCGCCACGCCCGCCGTCCCCGAGAGCCTGGTCCGCCGCCGCCACCTGCACCTGCGTGACCGGACCGTGGTGGGCCTGGACGACGAGGTGTTCGACCTGGAACACCTGAGCGACGGCGACCGCCGCACGCTGGTCGGCGAGGCCGCGCTCATGGCCGCCCTGCGCCGGGGACGCACCGGGCGGATGGGCGACGTGGTGGCCACCATCCAGACCGAGCAGGACCGGGTGATCCGCTCGGACCTGCCCGGCGCGCTGGTGGTCCAGGGCGGTCCCGGGACCGGCAAGACCGTCGCCGCCCTGCACCGGGCCGCCTTCCTGCTGTACGCCCACCGCGACGTCCTGGAACGGCGGGGCGTGCTGGTGGTGAGCCCGACCTCGCTGTTCTCCCGTTACATCGGCCAGGTGCTGCCCTCCCTCGGCGAGACCGACGTGGTGCTCTCCAGCCTGGGCGAGCTCCATCCCGGCGTGCACGCCGTCGCCGTCGATCCCCCAGCCGCCGCGGTCGTCAAGGGCGACCTCCGCATGGCCGGCGTGATGGCCGCGGCACTCGCCGACCGCCGGCGCGTACCCGAGGCGGACCTGGAGGTGAGCATCCCGGTGCGCACCTCCCTGCGCGACGGGGTCGAGGTGGTGGTCGAGCGGATGACCCTGTCGGTGGACCACGCCACCTGCGTGCGCGCCCGCGACCGGGCCGCGAACACGCGCCACCCGCACAACGTGGCCCGCAGGCTGTTCCTGGTCGACATGCTCAGGGCACTGGCCGTGGACGAGGCCGTCCGGCTCGACGGCCCGCTGGAGGAGGAGGACCTGCGCTACGCCCGCAAGGTGCTCTGGTCGCAGCCGGCCGTCCGCGAGGCGCTGGACGCGCTGTGGCCGCTCCTCACCCCGCAGCGGCTGGTCGCCGACCTGCTCGCCTCCCCCGAGGCCCTGCTGTCGGCCGCCCCCGGCCTGTCCGACGCCGAGCGCGCCGCCCTGCTCAGGCCGTACGGCGAACCCTGGACCGTCGGTGACGTGCCGCTGCTGGACGAGGCGGCCGAGCTCCTCGGTGAGGACGACGACGCCGTCGAGGCGGCCGGCCCGGCCCTGGACAGGGCCCGGGACGACGAGGACGACGACGGGGACGACGAGGAGCTTTACGCGCTGGGCGTGCTGGAGTTCACCGGCCTGCTGGAGGACCGGATGATGGTGGCCGGCGCGCTGGCCGACCGCCACCGCGCGCCCGCTCCGTCCCGGACGACCGCCGAGCGGGCTCGCGCCGACCGGCGCTGGGCGTACGGGCACGTCATCGTCGACGAGGCGCAGGAGCTGTCGGCGATGGCCTGGCGGACCGTGATGCGCCGGATTCCCGCCCGGTCGCTGACCGTGGTGGGCGACATCGCGCAGACCGGATCGGCCGCCGGGGCCCGCTCCTGGGGGGAGATGCTCGACCCCTACGTCAAGGGCCGCTGGCGGCAGGAGACGTTGACGGTCAACTACCGGACCCCGGTGGAGATCATGCGGGTCGCGGCGGACGTGCTGGCTGCCGTGGCGCCGGACCGGCGTCCTCCCGAGTCGGTCCGCGAGGGCGGGAGCCCGCCCCGCGCGGTGCCCCTCGGCCTGGGGGACCCCGTCTCTCCCGGTGTCTCCCCCGGCGGGCCGGTCGACCGGGGCGGCACCGGCACCGGAGCCGACCCCAGGACCGGCGCCGGCATCGACGCCGGCACCCGGGCGGGGGCCGGCACCGGCATCGGTGCCGGGGCGGAGACCGGCACCGATGCCGAGAAGGGGGCCGACGCGGGGACGACCGGGACCGGCGCGCTGGTGGAGCTGGTCGAGGAGGAGCTGGCGGAGATCGGCGAGGGCCGCCTGGCCGTCATCGTCCCCGACGCCCGGTACGCCCACCTCGCCGCGCTCTTCCCCGCCTCCGGCGACCTCCTGGACTCCCCCGTCGCGGTGCTGACCGTCACCGCCTCCAAGGGCCTGGAGTTCGACGCCGTGGTGGTCGTCGAACCCGCCGAGATCCTGACCCAGGCTCCGATGGGCGGCAACGACCTCTACGTGGCGATCACCCGGGCGACCCGGAGGCTGACGGTGACGCATCGGGGAGAGCTGCCCCCCATGCTCTCCGGGCTCGAGCGCCACTAGCCTGGGGGCACTTTTTTCACCTCGGGGAGGAGCCCTGTGATGTCGCCGGTTCTGGAGAGTACGGCTCGGCTGCTGCTGCGCAGGATCGCGGTGGAGCAGGCGCAGGGCCGCCTGCCCTCGCTGACCGCCGGGGTGGTGCGCGACGGCGAGCTCGCCTGGTTCGGCGCGCGCGGCCGGGTGGACGGGGCCGCCCCCACCACCGGCACCCAGTACCGCATCGGCTCGATCACCAAGAGCCTGGTCGCCACCGTGGTCATGCGCCTGCGCGACGAGGGGCGGGTGGACCTGCTCGACCCGATCGGCGAGCACGTGCCCGGACTGCGCGTCGGCGGGGTGACCGTCGCCCAGTTGCTCTCGCACACCTCCGGGCTGAGCGCGGAGTCACCGGGTGCGTGGTGGGAGCGGGCGCCGGGCGTGCCCGCCGGCGACCTCATCGGCGGTCTCGGTCCCGAGATCGTCAGGCACCGGCCCGGGCGCCGCTTCCACTACTCCAACGTGGGCTTCGCCCTGCTGGGCGAGCTGGTCGCCCGGCACCGGGGCGTGAGCTGGGAGCGGGCCGTGCGGGAGGAGGTCCTGCGGCCGCTGGGCATGAACGACACCACGCCCCGGCCGCGCGCCCCGCACGCCCTGGGCTACGCCGTGCACCCCTGGGCGGACGTGCTGCTGCCCGAGCCGGAGCACGACGCGGTCGCCATGGCCCCGGCCGGGCAGTTGTGGTCCACCCCGGCCGACCTGGCCCGGTGGGCGGCGTTCGTGGCCGGTGACACCGCGGGCGTGCTCGACCCCGGCACCGTGGAGGAGATGCGCGAGCCCGCGACCGTCGACGACGGCGACACCTGGACCGCCGGTTACGGCCTGGGCCTGCAACTGGCCCGCGCGGGAGGGCGGCGCCTGGCCGGCCACACCGGCTCCATGCCGGGCTTCCTCGCCACGGTGTGGGCCGACCCGTCCGACAGGGTGGGGGTGCTGTTCACCGCCAACTCCACGGCGGGCGTCTCCCGCGGCCTGCTGACCGACCTGCTGACGATCCTCGACCAGCACGAGCCGCGCCTGCCCGAGGAGTGGCGTCCCGTCGCCGACACCGCGGGCCTGCTGGAGCTGACCGGCCCGTGGTACTGGGGTCCCAGCGCGTACGTGCTGCGGCTGCTGCCCGAGGGCGGCGTCTCCCTCGACCCCGTCACGGGCACGGGCCGGGCCTCGCGGTTCACCGCCCAGGACGACGGGACCTGGCTGGGACGGGACGGCTACTACGCGGGTGAGACGCTCCGCGTGGTGCGCCGGCACGACGGCTCGCCCAGCCACCTGGACCTCAACACCTTCGTCTTCACCCGTACCCCCTACGACCCCGGGGCGGAGGTGCCCGGCGGGGTGGACGAGGGCGGCTGGCGCGCCTGAGCGGAGCCGGTCACGTCACGGCCCGCGCACCGCGCCGGTCGCCGGGCGGCGGCTGGGGCGGTCCGGACGGCGACCACGTGGACGTTTCGGCCGGTACCGAAGCGTCCGCCCCCTAGCCTTCGGTCCATGACATCGGATCCATTGGTGGTGAGCCTTCACGCCGAGGTACGGGCCGTGCTGGCCCATCCCCGGTTCACCGTCGGCCCCGTGCCGCGCCCGCCGTTCGCGCCGACCGTGGCGTGGCTGCGCGGAGCCGTCGGCCGTTTCGCCGAGGGAGCCGAGCACGCCGCCCGGCGGGCCGCCGGTGAGGCGGTGCTGGCCGGGCTGGACCCGGACGCGCTGCGCGCCGAGGCCTTCCGGCTCGCCTCGCGGGAGGGAGGACCTCTCCCCTGTCCCGTGGAGCTGGTCCCGGTGCTGGTGCTGGCCGTCGCGCTGGGCGTACCGGCCGAGGACGGGCCGGGGGCGGTGGAGGCCGTCGCGGCGATCGCCCCGATGTACCTGCCGGCGCCCGGCGGCGGTGACGGCGGCGGTGACGGCGGCGGTGACGGGGAGACGGCCCGGGAGGCGGCCGACGCGGGGGTGGCGCGGCTCTCGCGGCTGCTGGGCGATCCCGCCCCGGAGCGGCTGGCCGTGCTCGCGGGGCTGCTGGCCCAGGCGTGCGGCGCCACCGCGGGACTGGTCCGCGGAGCGTCGGCCACCGGGAAGGCGGGCGCGGTGGAGGACCTGCTGGCCAGGACGCTGCGCGACGATCCCCCGGTCCGTGCCCTGCGCCGCAGGGCACCCGGCGGGCGGGAGGTGGTGCTCGACATCGCCGCGGCCAACCGCGACCCGCGGGCACGCCCGGAGCCGGGCCGGGCGCCCGAGGAGGAGCCCGGGTACCTGACGTTCGGCGCGGGCCCGCGGGCCTGCCCCGCCCGGCGGGTCGCGCTGGCCCTGGCCGCCGGGACGGTCGAGGCGGTCGCGATGACGTTCGAGGGAGCGCCACGATGACGTTCGCCCGGTTCAAGGCCCTGCACCACGGCGCGGAGCCGCTGCTGCTGCCCTGCGCGTGGGATCACGCCTCGGCGGCGGCACTGGCGCGGGCGGGGTTCGCCGCGGTCGGGACGACGAGCCTGGGGGTGGCCGCGGCGGCCGGCAAGCCGGACGCCGGGCGGGCGACCCGGCGGGAGACCACGGCGCTGGCGCGGTCGATCGCCGGCCTGGAGGTGCCGGTGAGCGTGGACATCGAGGACGGCTTCCACCGCGACCCCGGCGAGGTGGCCGACCTGGTCGCCGAGCTGGCCGGTCTCGGGGTCGCCGGGGTCAACCTCGAGGACGGCCGGGGCGCCGGGCTGGCCGAGACCGGGACCCAGGCGCGGCTGATCGGCGTGATCAAGCGACAGGTCCCCGGGGTGTTCCTCAACGCCCGTACCGACGCGTTCTGGCTGGGCCTGCCCGGCGCCCCGGCGCTGGCGCGGGCCAGGGTCCGCGCCTACGCCGACGCCGGGGCCGACGGGGTGTTCGTGCCGGGCGCGAGCACCGAGCGGGACATCGAGACGCTGGTCACCGAGGCCGGGGTGCCGGTGAACGTGCTCGTCCAGCGGGAGATCCCGGTCCGCGGGCTGGCCGAGCTGGGCGTGGCCAGGATCAGCTACGGCTCGCTGCTGTTCCGCACGGCGCTGCACGCCGCCGTCACCACGGCGTTGGAGATCGCCGCCGGTGAACCGGTCCCGGACGGCGTCCCCTCCTACGAGCAGGTCGAGGCGCTGCACCGGTACGGGCGAGGTGACCTCAGATCTCCTTGAGGAGCCCCGAGTCGACGGCGAAGTCCGCGCCGGTCGTGCTCGCCGAGCGCGGCGAGGCGAGCAGGGCGATCACGTCGGCGATCTCCTGCGGCTCGGCGAGACGCCCGGTGCTCAGGCTCATCATCTCCACCGCGCCGCTGTCCAGCACGCTGTCACGGTCGGTGCCCGCCTGGGCGGCGATGATGTCGGCGGCGCCGCCCTCCTCGGTCCACCAGGGCGTCCGCACCGGGCCCGGGGACACGGTGTTCACCCGGATGCCCTGCGGCGCGAACTCCTCCGACAGCGCCTTGGTGAGGTTGTTCAACCCGGCCTTGGCCGCGCTGTAGTCGACGTTCATCGGGGGCCGGGTGGCGGGCGCTGGTGGAGGAGACGTTCACGATCGACCCCCCGCCCCGCCGGAGCATCGGCGGGACGGCCGCGCGGACGGCCCGTACGACCGAGAACAGGTTGAACTCGAACATCGCCCGCCAGTCGTCGTCGGTCGGGGCCATGAACGAGAAACGCGGCAGGGAGACGCCGGGAGGCGGCCCCCCGGCGTTGTTGACCAGGATGTCCAGCCCGCCGAACTCCTCCACGGCCCGCGCCACGACGTGGCCGGGCGCCTCGGGGTCCATCAGGTCGGCCGGTACGTGCAGGAGGTCGCCGCCGGCGAGTTCCTCCAGCTCCGGGGTGCTCTTGCGGGAGGCGGCCACGACGCGCGCCCCCTCGGCGAGGAGGGTGCGGGTGACGGCCAGGCCGATGCCCTTGGAGGCGCCGGTGACGACCGCGACGCGACCGGAAAGCTGCAGATCCATGAGTGTCCCTTCGCCGAGCCCCGCTCGGGGGCTCTTCACGCGGAGCCCGATGGGGCTCTTCACGCGGACAACGCTAGGAGCGGGGCGCGATCGCGGGCCGGCGGGATTCAGACGGGCAATGAAGGATGGAATCGGACCTCGCATCCGGTCCGGCCGACCGGCGGGGAGCCCGGGAAGGCCCGTGTGCGAGCATGAACCGATGACCGAGGCACCGCTGAGACCCTCCGGGGCCGAACTCCTGGAGATCCGCCGGCTCCGCCTCGTCGAGACCGCCGTACCGCGGGTGCCGTCCGACGAGCTGGCGGCCATGAACCGCGCCTGGGACGAGGCGGTCCGGTCCAACCCGAGCCTGTTCGACGGGCCGGTGGCGGCGTGCGCGGGGATGGAACGGGAGGGGGCGGACGGCCTGGTCCTCTCCTGGGTGAGGACGACCTACCGGCTTTACGCGCTGCGCCTGGTCCCGGGCGCCACCTCGTGGCTTCCGAACCTGTTCGTCAGCGTCGCGCAGCCGACGGACGACGGGCGTCTTCTGGTGGGAAGGATGTCGCCCTCCACGGCCGACCCCGGTCGCTGGCAGCTCCCGGGAGGGTCCGTCGAGCCCCCCGAGGAGCGCGCGTCCATCGACGAGGCCGTGCTCCGCCGGAACGCGGTCCGGGAACTGGCCGAGGAGACCGGTGTCGAGACGGCACCCGGCGACCTGACCCGGTGGCTGGTCACGCGCGAGGGCAACGGGAACGTCGGCGTGCTGTTCCTGGCCCCCCGCCGACCGGCGTCGTTCCTGCGCGAGCGGTTCGCGGCCATGGTGTCCTGCGAGAGGGCCCGGGGACGTGACCCGGAGCTGGACCGGATCGCCCTGGTCGACTCCCCCGCCGGCCTCGCGCGCCTCGACGGGCCGCACGCCGACTACCTGGAACCGGTCGTCCGCCGGTACGCGGGACTGCTCTCCCGAGGCCGTGCCTGACCGTCCGCCACCGGCAGCCGCCACGGGCGGCCACGGGCGGCCACGGGCGGCCACGGGGGTCGGCGGGGGTCGGCGGGCACAGGCCCCGGGGCCTGTGCCTCCGCCGTGGCGAGCGGCTCGGATCGACCGCGGCGTGCTCATCCGGCCAGGCGCCGGATCTTGAGGGTGTTGTCCGTACGGGTTCCCGGCAGCCCGTCGGGACCGGTCTGGGTGCGCGGGTGCTCCTCGCTGACCAGCACCTCCCACTCCCCGTCGGGCAGGTCGAGGGATTCGAGCACCTCCCGCGGGGTGGGGAGCGCCCCGTACCGGTCGGGCTCCGTCTCCCAGGAAGGGGGGCCGGCGTGCCCGACGATCAGGAGCACCCCGCCCGGCGCGACCGCCGAGGCGGCGGCCCGCAGGATCCTCTCCCGGGGCATGTCGCCCGGGGAGTGCAGGAACTGCGCGGAGACGAGGTCGAAGGTCCCCTCGGGGAAGGACGTCGCCAGGTCGTGCCGCTGCCAGTCGATGCGGCCGGCGACGTCCCCGGCGACGTCCCCGGCGACGGAGGCCGCGTGCCGGGCCGCGCGCTCCAGGGCGATCCGGGAGATGTCGACGGCGGTGACGCGCCAGCCCTGGCGGGCCAGCCAGATCGCGTCCCCTCCCTCACCGCAGCCCAGGTCCAGGACGGTGCCGGGTTCCATGCCGGAGACCTCCCTGACCAGGGCCGCGTTCGGGTCGCCGCTCCAGATCCGTTCGCTCTCGCCGTAGCGTCCGTCCCAGAACTCCTCCTCGGCGGCCGTGTCGTAGGCGCCGCCGGCCTCGTGGGTGTCGCGGGTGCCGTGGGTCATCGGTGGGTCCTTCCTCGTGCTCTCGGTGCTCTCGGTGCTCTCGGTGCTCTCGGTGCTCTCGGTGTTGTCGGTGTTGCCGGTGCTCCCGGGTGGGAGAGGGCGTCGGTGGGACGTCGCTCGCGGACGCGTGCCGGATGCCGGCCGACGGAACGTCGTCCGCGGTCCCGTACGGAACGCCTCACCGGCCGCCTCGGCGGGCGTCGACGGCCCGGCGGGTGTCCTCGGCGATCAGGTCGCTGTTGATCGCCACGGCGGCCCGCAGGCCCGCGGCGGCGGCTCCGATCACCGTCTCGGTCAGGAGGGTGACGTTGCCGGCCACCCACACCCCCGGCACCGCGGTCGCCCCGGACGGGTCGGAGGCGACGGAGGCGCCGACCACGTGCCCGCCCATCTCCTGCTCGGTGGCCTCCAGGCCCAGGCTCGTCAGGACGCCGGAGCGGGCGGCGAAGTACGGCGCGACCACCACGGCCCGGCAGGGGACCGTCCGGCCGTCGGCCAGGGTCACACCGGTGAGCCGGTCCTCGCTCGTCTCCACGGCGTCGACCTTGCCCTTCACGACCGCGATGTCACGGGCGGCCAGCCGCTCGTACTCCTCGGGGCCGGGCTCGGGCGCGGTGTGCAGCAGTAGCGTCACCCGCGAGCTCCACTGCCGCCACATCAGGGCCTGGTGCACCGCCATCGGCCCGTCGCCGAGAACGGCGATCGGCTGGTCGCGGACCTCCCAGCCGTGGCAGTAGGGACAGTGCAGCACCTCCCGCCCCCACCGCTCGGCCAGCCCCGTCACCTGCGGCAGCTCGTCGACCAGGCCGGTGGTCACCAGCAGCCGGCGCGCGGTGACCGCCGACCCGTCCCGCAGGGTGACTCGGAAGTCACCAGCCTCCAGGCGCTCGGCAGCGGCGACCTCGCCCCGCGCGATCTCGCCGCCGTACCCGGTCACCTCCCCGCGGCCCAGGGCCAGCAGTTCCAGGGGCGGCGTTCCCTCGCGCGCCAGGTAGTTGTGCGCGTGCGCGGCCGGGGCGTTGCGCGGGTCGCCGGCGTCGATCACCAGCACCGAACGCCGCGCCCGGCTCAGGGTGAGGGCCCCGCTCAGCCCGGCGGCCCCGCCGCCCACCACCACCACGTCGTAGTGCCGCCCGCCGCCCCCGGCGGTGTCGGCCTGTGCTCTCGACTCGTTCATGAAAGTACCTCCCGTTTCACCGGGGATACTGCCTCCCGCCCCCCAAATGCGGCAAATATTGTTGCCGTATCAGCAAACAGCCCCTGACGGGCGGGGACGGGTGTGACGCGGGAGCAGCAACGGGGTGGCCAGGAGGAGGACTCCGGCGGTCGCGATCGCGGCGCGGGGGCCGGTGGCCGCGGCCAGCAGGCCCCACAGGGCGGTCAGCGCCGCGATGGCGAGACTGCCGCTGACCGACCACGCCGACAGGGTGCGGGCGACCCGGCCGGGGGCGGTGTGGTCGAGCCGGTAGGTGGCCAGCACCGGGTTGAACACGCCGCAGCAGGTCACCAGGCCGAGCTGGACGGCGACGACGAGCACGATCCCGGGGACGCCGGGCTGGACGAACGCCAGCCCGACGGGCCAGCACGCGCGCAGCGTCCCGGCGGCGAGCATCACCTCGTGCCGCCCGAACCGCGCCACGAGCCGGCGCGCCAGCCGTGCCCCGACGAGACCGCCGGCGCAGGGGACCGCGAACACGAGGCCGTACTGCCAGGGGGCGAACCCGAGGTCGCCGATCAGGAGGACGACGAGCAGCGGCTCGGTCGCCATGATCAGGCCGTTGACCAGGATCGCGTTGAGGAACAACCGGCGCAGCGCCGGGTGGCCCAGGATGTCGCGCCACCCCTCGAGCAGGTCCCCGGCGCGCGGCCCCGCCGTGCCGGTACGCGCGGGGCGCGGCTCGTCCCCGCCGATCGCGCGGACGCCCAGCGCCGACAGCAGGTAGCTGACCGCGTCGGCCATCACCGTCACCACCGGGCCGAACACCCCGATCGCGGCCCCGCCGAGCGGCGGCCCGACCATGGTCGCGGTCCACGTCGTGGACTCGAACCGGCTGTTCGCGACGAGCAGGTCCTCCGGCGGCAGGAGCGTCTTCAGGTACGCGCCGCCGGCCGCGTTGAAGGCGATCCTGGCCGCGGCGACGACGACGGAGACGACGAGGAGCTGGGCGAAGCCGAGCAGGCCGAACGCGAACGCGACGGGAACGCTCGTCAGCGCCGCGAACCGGACCAGGTCCATCGTCACCATCACCGGCCGCTTGCGGCGGAACTCCACCCACGGACCGAGCGGCACCGCGACCACGGCCCCCACCGCGAGCCCCACGGCGGACAGCGCCGCCACCTGGGCCGGCCCCGAGTCCAGCACCAGGACCGCGATCAGGGGGAACGCCCCGAACCCGATACTCGTGCCGTACGAGCTGATCGCGTACGACGCCCACAACCACCCGAACCGCCGTCCCAGCGCCCGTCTGCCCCTCATCCCCGCCCGTCTCCCGCGTCATCCCGTACAACCCCGTGTCGGCCTCCGACATCCAAGCGGCGAGCGGAGCGGGAGATCAAACAACCGATCCACCACGAGGGCACAACCAGGAGTTGTGCCGCTACCCTTGCCGGCGTGGATCTCGACGCCGTGCGCACCTTCGTGGCCGCCGTGGACGCGGGGCGGTTCCAGGACGCCGCCGACGAGCTGTCGATCACCCAGCAGGCCGTCTCCAAGCGCGTCGCCGCGCTGGAGAGGAGCCTGGGGGTGCGGCTGCTCACGCGCACCGCGCGCGGGCTCCGGCGGCGGGCGCCGCGCCGGGATCAGCCCCCCGAGGGGCCGTCCCCGGCGCGGCGGACGGGCATCCAGGTGGGTGCGGGATCGCCGGTCAGGAAGTCGGCGACCAGGCGGGCGCACAGCTCGGGCTTCTCGTGCAGGAGGACGTGGGACGTGCCGGGAACGACGGCGAGCTGGGCGTCGGGAAGGCCCCGGTACAGCTCCAGCGTGTGCTCCAGCGTCACGATGTCGTCGTCGGCGGTCATGACCAGCACCGGGCAGGTCACGGAACGAAGAGCGGACGGCTCCAGGGCGCGCTGCTCGGCCACCGCCCGCACGATCTTGGCCACCACGACCGGGAGATGGTCGACGCCGTCGGGCGACACCTCCGCGTAGGCCTCGACCAGGGGCGGGGGCAGCGTCCCCTCCCCGGAGGGCCGGACGATCATTCCTTCCACATCGAAGGCGCCGCTGATCAGGACGAGCCGCTCGACCAGGTCGGGGCGGTGCACGGCCACCCACAGCGCCACGGTCGCGCCGGCGCTGTAGCCGGCCAGCCGCACCGGCCCGTCGGCGACCTTCTCCAGGAACGCGACGGTGTCGCGCGCCATCACCTCTGCCGTGATCGGCCCCGGCACGTCGGCGGTGTGGCCGTGGCCGCGGCGATCGGGCAGCAGCAGCCGGAAGCGGCCGGCCAGAGTGCCGAGGTTGCCGTCGAAGTCCCTGCTGTCGGAGAACCCGCCGTGCAGCAGCACCAGCGGCTCTCCTTCGCCGCGCTCGTCGTACCACATGCGTACGCCGTTCACATCCGCGTAGTCCGCCATCGTGTCGCCGTCCCTTCGCTTCCCTCCCGGTGACCGTCACCGGGTACGTGGGTAGTACGAAGCGGAGGCCGGGAACTCATCGCCCGTCCGGAGAATCCCCCGGAAAGGCGACCTCGGCCTCCAGGACGGCCGGCAGGCCGAACAGCGGGAACAGCCGGTCGGCGTCGAGGTAGGTCGTCAGCTCGGTGATCAGATCGCCGGAGACCGCGACGACCACGAGCGCGAACGGCTCCAGCCCGCCGCCGGGGCCGGTCGGGCGGTACTGCGCGAACGCCGGCGAGCCGTTGGCCGTGGCCGCCACCAGGCGCGTGCCCGCGCAGGGCCGTCCGGCCGCGAGCAGCATCCGGCGGATCGCGGCCCGCCCGCGCAACCACCACGGGAACGGCGGCATGGACGTGACGGCGTCCTCGTGCAGCAGCGCCACCAGGGCCTCGACGTCGTACCGCTCGAAGGCGTCGCAGTAGCGGGCCAGGAGCCGCCGCCGCGCCCGGTCCATCGGCAGGTACGGCTCGCCGGGCCCGGCGCAGGCGGCCGGGGCGGTGGAGGCGGCCGGGGCGGCCGAGAGGGTTCTCATCGTCGCCCGCGCGCGTTGCAGCGCGCTGGTGACGGAGGCGACCGTGGTGTCCAGCAGCCGGGCGACCTCGTCGGCCTTCCAGCACAGCACGTCACGCAGGATCAGCACCGCCCGCTGGCGGGGCGGCAGGTGTTGCAGCGCGGCGACGAACGCCAGGCGGATCGTGTCGCGCTGGGCGGCCAGCTCCGCCGGATCACCGCCGGCGGGCAGGACACGGCCGTCCGGGACCGGCTGGACGAAGGCGCTCTCCGGGAGCGGCGCGCCGAGATCGGAACCGGCCCGCGCGGCCGGGCCCAGGTCGATCGCCCTGGCCCGGCGCCGCGCGCCCCGCAGCATGTCGAGGCAGACGTTGGTGGCGATGGCGTGAAGCCACGACCTCAGCGGCGCACGGCTCCCGTCGAACCGGTCGAGGCTCCGCCAGGCGCGCACCAGGGTCTCCTGCACGGCGTCCTCCGCCTCGAACGGCGAGCCGAGCATCCGGTAGCAGTAACCGGTCAGGGCGATCCGGTGCCGCTCCAGCTCGTCCATCCCCCCGGACCCGGGCGTGCCCGAACCGCCGGGAACGGCCCCGAGAGCCTCCGGGTCCGGCGGCGCGGTCGTCCCGCCGCCGGCTTTCATACGACCAGTCACGCGGCGAGGGTAGCGCCCGGCACCGACAACCGGCCGGGACCGGTCGGTACGCTCCCGCGGAACCGAACATCTCCGCAGGTGGGGCGGACCGCCGACCTGACGGCCGACCTCGCGAAGACCTCCTGCCGACCGCGAGTACGCCACCGGCCGACGGTCGAAGGGAGCGGCGTCAGGTTCGGCAGCTGATCTCCATGCCGTCCTCCACGGGGAACGCGACGGTGACGTATCCGTGTGCGGGGTCGCGGACGTAGGCGAGATAGTCGGCCATGCTCGCGAAGGTGGTGTCGTCGGCGACGACGAGGGCGGCCGGGGCGAGGCGGTCTTCGAGCAGCCGCAACACCGGCAGGCAAAGGTCCTTCCAGCCGTCGAGCAGCAGCAGGCCGACAGGTCCGCGAACCTCGGCCAGGGTCAGCAGAGCGTCGCCCGCCAGGATCGTCACGTGCTCGGCGACGCCGGCCTGGGCCAGGTTGCCGCGCGCGGCGTCGACCTTGGTCCGGCTGAGTTCTGTCGTCCATACGTGACCGACGCCGTTGTCGGCGACTGCGGCGGCCAGGTGGATCGTGGAGGTGGCGTAGGAGGTGCCGAACTCGACGATCGTCTCGGGGCGGCCGTTGCGTACGAGCGCGTAGAGCAGTTGGCCGCCCGATCGGGAGATCGGCATGTACTCCTCGGCCAGCGCATCGGCACGCTGCTTCGCCGACGCGTCGGCGAAGGGCGTCTCCAGCGGCCACGGCGCGGGGTTCACCTCTTCGAGGTCGGCGGCCGCGAACAGCCGATCGAGGACGGCGGCTGTGCCGGGCGTTGCCAGTGTGTTCATGACCGCTACAGTAGACGCACCGTTGCGTCTACACAAGATGCTAAGGTCGCGTGGTCGAAGGGAACGGACCCATGAGCGCTGAGACCGGCGGAGCCACGGGCAGACACCGCGGAAACAGGCACGGCCGCAGCGAAGAAGCCCGCCAGAGCGTGCTGGAGGCCGCCGACGACCTGCTGGTGGAGGTCGGGTACGCGCGGCTGACCATCGAAGGCATCGCCGAACGCGCGGGGGTGGCCAAGCAGACGATCTACCGCTGGTGGTCGTCGAAGACCGACATCCTCATGGACGCCTTCGTGCAGGACGCCGCCGAGGCTCTCGTCCCGCCGGACACCGCGGACCTTCGGCGGGATCTGCGTGCCCACGCCCGCGAGATCGCCCGCTTCCTGACCGAGTCCGACGCCGGCGCGGTCTTCCGCGTGCTCACCGCGCAAGCCCAGCACGATCCCGCACTCGCCGCCCGGTTGCGCTTCGAGCATCTCAGCAGGCAGCGCGGCTACGACCGGCTGCCCTTCGAACGCGCGGTCGCCCGCGGCGCGCTCGACCCCGGCCTCGACATCGACCTCGCCGTCGACCAGATCGTCGGGCCGATCTACTACCGCGTCCTCGTCACCGGCCAGAGCCCGTCCCCGGAGTTCACCGACGCGCTCGTCGACATCGTCGTCAGCCGGCACACCGGGGGCTGAGCCTGCGGGAGTGCCCTCTCGGGGGCCGTCGGGGTGGACCCTTCCCGCGGACCGGCGGCGCCCCGAGCGCGCGCCAGCCGGCCTACGCCGCGGCCGCGCGTCAGGTGGGCTCGCGCGCGGGGACGGCCGTGGCGGTGTCCGGCGCGGGTGCCTTCGGCTCGGGGGTGTCCGGCTCGGGGATCACCGGGGGCGGGTCGCTGAGCTGTTCGCGCAGGTAGTTCCACACCACGGCGATCAGGGCGGTGACGGGCACGGCGAGCAGGCTGCCCACGATGCCCGCCAGGCTGCCGCCCAGTGTCACGGCCAGCAGGATCACCGCCGCGTGCAGGCCGAGGCCACGGCTCTGCACCATGGGCTGGAACACGTTCCCCTCGAGCTGCTGCACGGCGATGATGATGGCGAGCACGATCAGCGCGTCCGTCAGGCCGTTGGACACCAGCGCGATGAGGACCGCGACGAAACCGGCGAACAGGGCTCCGATGATGGGGACGAACGCCGCGACGAAGGTCAGGACGGCCAGCGGAAGGACCAGCGGTACGCCCACGATCCACAGGCCGATACCGATGAAGACGGCGTCGAGCAGGCCCACGAAGGCCTGGGACAGGACGAACGAGCCGAGGGTGTCCCAGGCGCGTCCGGCCACGGTCGGCACGTCCTTGGCGAGACGGCCCGGGAGCTGGAGGGTCAGCCACGGCAGGAACCGGGGGCCGTCCTTGAGGAAGAAGAACATCAGGAAGAGTGCCAGGACGGTGGTGACCAGGCCGTTGACCACGGTGCCCACCCCGCTGAGGGTGGCGGTGACGATGCTGCCGATGCTGGACTGGATGCGGGCGACCGCCGTGTCGAACACGTTGCTGACCTGGTTGTCGCCGATGTTGAACGGCGGACCGGAGGCCCAGTCGCGCAGGCGCTGGATGCCGTTGCCCACGCCGGTGACCAGCTCGCCGGACTGGGAGGCCACCGGGACGGCGATGAGCACCACGATGCCGGCGGCGACCAGGAGGAAGAGCAGGGTCACGACCGAGGCGGCCAGGGTGGGGTGCCAGCCGTGCCGGCGCAGGAAGCGGGTCACCGGCCAGGTCAGGGTGGTCAGGAGCAGCGCGATGACGAGCGGCCAGATGATGGACCACATCTGGCCCAGGATCCACAGCACCGCCGCGGTCATCAGCACGACGAGCAGCATCTCCAGGGAGATGTGCGCCGACGTGCGCAGCGCGGCGCGGGTCTTCTTGGCGTTCAGCGTGGCGGGCACGAGAACACCTTAGACATAGTCGACCGGGTCCGCGTCGGCGCGGGGAGCCGGCCGATCACCCAGGGGTCGTGGCGGAGCGGAGCCGCGCGGCCGCCAGCGGCACCTGTGTCCCCTGACCGGGCCAGGAACCGCTCAGCACGGCGCCGGTGAGACCGGTGGCGGCGTCGAGGCGGCGGACGACGTCCAGCTCGACGGTGTCCGTCACGATCAGCGTCGGGTCGCCCTCGGTGACGCGCCGGATCGCGCCCGCCGCGGGTGCCCCCGTGCCGCCGGTCGCGCCGCCGGCGACGTCCATGTCGGGCTCACGGCGTTCGAGCCGGTCGCCGATCCGGGTGAACTGCTCGGCCTGGCCGGTGTTCCCGAGGATCGCGCCCGCCAGCGCCGCCGCGTACACCGGGTCGCCGGACCCGTCGTAGACCCAGCGTCTGCCCAGCACCGAGTGCTCGAGGGTGCCCAGCAGCCGCTCCTCGTCATCGGTCAGGGGCGCGCCACGGTAGGTGAGCGGCACCTGGTGAACCGGGCCGTCGCCGACCCGGACCAGCATCGTCTCGATCCCGACCGCGCCGGCGGGGTCGTCGAACCGGTAGGACGCCACCCGCAGCACCTCGCCGGCCGGCCCGTCGTACCAGTCGCGGCCGGGCAGCCAGGCGGCCAGGAGTTCGAGCTTCGTGGGCCGCAGCGTGGCCTGGTGGATCAACGCCATGCGCCCATCGTAGCCAGGACCGGGAGATCCCCCGAGGCGGGCCGCCCGCCGTCCGACGATCGCGAGTCCGGGGGCGCGACGGACGCGCGGGGCGGGGTGACATCCCGCGAGCGGCGGACGACGTCAACTTCGGTTGACTTAATCGGGGTGTCAACCTAGGGTGACGGAATGGAGCAGGGCAGGCCGGCGACGCTCGACCAGACGACCGAGGGAGACCCCATGGCGGGCCTCGCGGTCACCGTCGAGGTGCGGCGGGAGATGGAACGCCTTGAGGCCGTGCTCGTGCGCAGGGCGCGTACGACAGGACGCACCTGGGCCGAGATCGCCCAGGTGCTCGGCATCAGCAAGCAGGCCGTGCACAAGAAACACGGCGGGCGCGGGCTGTTCCGTTCCGAGGAATGACGGGAACGACGTCCCACCGAGCGGGGCGTGACCCTGTGACAGGCGAAGGAGCCCCCTTGACGACGACCACCCCTCCGTCCGCGGTGCCGGAAGCCGTCGCCGTGGCGGTCGCGGCCAACCTGCCCGTCCTGCTGTGGGGAGCGCCAGGCACCGGCAAGACCTCCTCGGTGCTCGCCCTGGGAGAGGCGCTGGGACTGCCCGTCGAGGTCGTCGTCGGGTCCATCCGCGAACCCACCGACTTCTCCGGCCTGCCGGTGCTGCGCGAGGGCGGCACCTGGTTCGCCCCGCCGCGCTGGGCCGAACGGCTGGCCCGCCACGGCACCGGCCTGCTCTTCCTGGACGAGCTCACCACCGCGCCACCGGCCGTGCAGGCCGCCATGCTCAGGGTCGTGCTGGAGCGGACCGTCGGGGACCTCGCCCTGCCCGCCGAGGTACGGATCGTCGCCGCGGCCAATCCCCCGCGGCAGGCCGCCGACGGCTGGGACCTGTCGGCGCCCCTGGCCAACCGGCTCGTCCACCTGAACTGGCAGGTGCGGGCCGCGGACGTCGCCGACGGTTTCACCGGCGGCTTCACCACCCCGGACCTGCGACGCGCGGCCCCGCCGGGCGAGGCCGAGGTCGCCCGCGCCAGGGCGCTGGTGGGCGCCTTCCTGCGCGTACGGCCCGAGCTGGTGCTCGCCGTCCCGTCCGGCCCCGACCAGGCCGGCCGGGCCTGGCCGAGCCCGAGGACCTGGGAGATGGCGGCCAGGGCCGTCGCCGCCTGCGAGCACGGCGGCGTCCGCGACGAGGTGCTCGCCGAACTCGTCCTGGGCGCGGTGGGCGAGGCCGCCGGGTTCGAGCTCCTGTCCTGGCTGCGCAACCTCGACCTGCCCGACCCGCGGAGCCTGCTGGCCGGTGACGACGTCCCGCTGCCCGAGCGGGTCGACCGGCTGCACGCGGTGCTCGGCGCCGTCGTCGCGCACGTGCTCGCCGACGGGGGCCGCGACGCGTGGGAACGGGCCTGGACGGTGGTGGCCAGGGCCTCCCGTACCGCGCCGGACGTGGCGGCCTCCGCGGCCAGGTCCCTGGCCACGGCCAGGCCCGCCGGAGCCGCGCTCCCGCACACCATGCTGGAACTGGCGCCGGTGCTGCGCGCCGCGGGGCTGCTGCGGTGACCGGTCCCGCCGAGGCCGCGCCGGTCCTGGCCGAGCAGGTGGCGGCCAGGTTCGCGGCGGCCAGGCTGTGGGCCGCGCACCGGGCCCCCTACCTGGCCGCCGCCCTGTTCGCGCTGAACCCCGTCGTGCTGGAGCCCTCCTTCGACGACGCCACCGGCGAGCCGGTGGCCGATCCGGAGTTCCGCGCCTTTCCCGCCGACACGCGCTGGAACGTGCACGTGGAGACCGGGACCGCGCTGGCCACCCCGGTGGAGGAGATCGGCTGGTGGCTGCTGCACCAGATCGGCCACCTGGTACGCGCGCACGCCGCCCGCTCCCCGGTACGGCCCGCCCACGGGAACACCCACGCCGCCGGTGAGGCCGGGTCCGCGGAGGCGCGCCGCTGGAACCAGGCGGCCGACGCGGAGATCAACGACGACCTGGAGGCCGAGGGCCTGCACGGACCCGCCGGAGTGATCTCCCCCGCCCTGCTGGGCCTGCCCCCGAACCGGACGGCCGAGGAGTACGTGCCGATGCTCGACGTGCTCGCCGAGGCACTCGGCAGGGGCGGGGTGGCGCTGTCGGACGCCGTCGACTGCGGCGGCGCCGCCGACGGGCTGGATCGCGGCCACCACTCCCCCGGCCCGGGCGGCTCCGGCGGACTCGGCGAGCTGGAACGCGAACTGCTGGAGAGGTCCATCGCCGCGGGCGTCCAGGAGCGGGCCGCGACCCGGGGCGACGTGCCGCTGGGTCTGCGCCGCTGGGCCGAGGGACGCCTGCGCCCCGAGGTCGACTGGCGCGCGCTGCTCGGCTCGCTGATCCGGCGCGGGGTGAGCACCGCGGCCGGGCGCGTCGACTTCGGCCACCGGCGCCCCTCTCGCCGGGCCGGCGCGACCCCCGGCATCGTCATGCCCGCGATGGTCGGCCCGGCCCCTTCCGTCGCCGTCGTGATCGACACCTCCGGCAGCGTCGGCCGTCCCGTGCTGGGCAGGCTGGTCGCCGAGACCACCGGCGTCCTGAACCGGGCGGCCGGGCCACGCAGGCGACTCCGGGTGATCTGCTGCGACACGGTGGCCCATCCGGTCCAGGAGATCAGGCGAGCCCAGGACGCCGTGGCCGCCGTGGCCGCCGTGGCCGCCCGGAACACCGTGAACACCGTGGACGCGATGGGCGCGATGGACGCGGCGGACGCCGGGGGCCTGGCGCTGACCGGTGGGGGCGGCACCGACATGCGGGCCGGGATCGCGGCGGCGGTGGCACTGCGCCCGCGGCCCGACCTGGTGATCGTGATGACCGACGGGCTGACCCCGTGGCCCGAGCGGCGCCCACCCGCCCAGGTGATCGTGTGCCTGGTCGGCGAGGAGGGGCAGGCCCCGGCATGGGCGGCAACGGTACGCGTTCCCACGGCAGGCGTTCCGGACAGCGTTCCGGACAGGGGTCCGGGCGAGGTTCCGGGCGAGGAGGAGAAGTGATCACCACGTTCACCGGGGAGCCGCCCGAGCCGGAGGAGAACGATCCCGGCGGCACCGGCGGTTCCGGCGTCCCTGGCGGCTCCGGTACCCCCGCCCGTCCCGAGGTCCCGGCGACCCCGCCCCCCGCGGAGGGCGGAAGCGGCTCCGGCGGCGGTCGTGGCGGGGACGGGCGCTGGGACATCGGCGCGACCGGGGACCCCGTTCCCGAGCCCCTGCACGAGTGGCGGACACGCGGCTTCGCCGTCGCCGAGGCCCGGCGGTGGATCGAGGCCGGTTTCCTGGCCTACGACGCCGAGCGCTGGCGTACCTCCGGCGTCTACACCCCCGGGGCGGCCCGCGAGTGGCGCACGGCCGGAGCGACCCCGTACACGGTCGACGTCTGGCTCCGGGCCGGCATGACGCCGCGTGACGCGGTGCGCTGGAGGGAGATGGGCCACTCCCCGCAGGAGGCCGCCGAACGGCATCTGGCCGGGGAGAGGCCCTGGCCCGCGAGCCGGCTCGCCCGCCTGTTCGGCCGCGGGCGCGGACGGGCCGGCCCCGACGGCACCACCGCCGACCCGGCCAGGTCCGAGGCCATGCGGGAACTGCTGCGCGCCCGGGTGCCCGCCGCCGTCGCGCGGGGATTCGTCGAGGCCGGCTGGAGCGGTCGTGACGCGCTCGAATGGGCGCGTCACCGGGTCGAGCCGGCCGACGCCAGGATCTTCCGCGCCCTGGGGTTCACCGCCGCCGAGGCGGCCGGGCTCGTCGGGCGCGGACAGGACGCGATCTCGGTCATGACCGCCTGGTGGAACGCCGGGGTTCCCCCGGGGGAGGTCGCCGCCTGGTGCGGGGCGGGCTTCGGCGCAGAGGAGGCCGCCCGGCTGCGCGAGGAGGGCACCGGGGCCGAACAGGCCGGGATCCTGCGCGCGCTCACCCGCGCCGACGAGCCGTGACCGGGGTCGCGCCGCCTCGGCGACCGTGCCCGCCGCGGGGGCACCGGCCCCGACGCCCGGCCCGACGCCCGGCCCGGCGACCCGGCCCGGCGACCGGGCGTCGGTGCCCGGCCGCGGACCCTGTCCGGCCCGTGGGGCCCTACGGGATCGGTGTAGGATCTCGCCCAAAGCGACGACGGAGCCGAGTAGCACCTCGACCACCGGAGTCGGAGAGAGCCGCCGGAAGCTGCGAAGGCGGACTCCGGCCGGGGTGTGAAGACCCTCCCGAGCTGCGGGGAAGAACGGCCTTGCGGCCAAGTAGAGTCCCGCCGCCTCACCCACGTCACGGGTTCATGAAGGCCGTGCCGTCCCCGTGACGGCACGGTGAAGGTGTGGTGGCACCGCGAGGATCCCGCTCGCCCGCACCTCCCAGGGGACGCGTTGCGAACCAGAGGAGGTCACCACAATGCAACGCATCCTGTCCAGCGCCCTGCCCGCGCACGTCGGCGAGACCGTACGGCTCGCGGGCTGGGTCCATCGCCGCCGGTCGTTGAAGTCCGTCGCCTTCCTGATCCTGCGCGACGCCGCCGGACCGGCCCAGGTCGTCGTGTCCGAGCGGGCGGTCCGCGCCCGCCTGGATGAACTGCCGGAGGAGACCGTGGTCTCCGTCGTCGGCACGGTCACCGCCAACCCGTCCGCGCCGGGCGGCGTCGAGGTCACCTCGCCGGTGATCGAGGCACTGGGCGACCCGGCCGAGCCGCCCCCGTTCGACCTGTACCGGCCCGACCTGAACGTGAGCCTGCCGGTGCTGCTCGACCACGCGCCGGTCGCGCTGCGCCACCCGAGACTCGCCGCCGTGCACCGTGTCGGCGCGGCCGCGGTCGCCGGTTTCCGCGCGTCCCTGCAGGCGAGGTCGTTCGTCGAGATCCACACCCCGAAGATCGTGGGAACGGCCACCGAGAGCGGCGCGAACGTCTTCGAGCTCGACTACTTCGGCCGCCCGGCCTACCTGGCGCAGTCCCCCCAGCTCTACAAACAGATCATGGTCGGGGTCTTCGAGAGGGTCTACGAGGTCGGGCCGGTCTTCCGTGCCGAACCCAGCGACACCGCCCGCCACCTGGCCTCCTACACCTCCCTCGACGCCGAGATGGGCTTCGTCGACGACCACCGCGACGTCGTCGCCGCCTGCCACACCACGGTCGGGGGCATGCTGGACGCCATCCGGGACCTGGCCGCTCCCTCGCTCGACCTGCTCGGCGTCACCATGCCCGCGCTGCCGCCCGAACCCCTGGTGGTGCACTTCACCGACGTCCTGGAGATGGTCGGCGAGGCGACCGGGCAGGACCTGAGCGGCGAGCCCGACCTGGCGCCCGCGCACGAGCGCCTGCTCGGGGAGTGGGCCCTGCGCGAACACGGTTCGGACTTCGTGTTCGTCGAGGGCTACCCGACCGCGCACCGCGCGTTCTACACCCACCCCGACCCGGCGCGTCCCGGGTACTCGCGCGCCGTCGACCTGATCTTCCGCGGCCTGGAACTGGTCAGCGGCGGCCAGCGGCTGCACCGCCACGGCGACTACGTGCGGGCACTGGAGGCGCGCGGCGAGAGCGACCTGTCGGCGTACGCGGGATACCTCGACGCGATGCGGCACGGCATGCCGCCGCACGGCGGGTTCGCCTTCGGGCTGGAGCGTTTCCTGGCGCGCCTGCTGGACGTGCCGAACATCCGCCAGGTCACGCTGTTCCCCCGGGACCTGCACCGGCTGTCCCCGTGACCGCACCCGGTGGGGCCGGCCCGGCCGGCCCCACCGGGGATCCCCGGGGTCCCGGCCGGAGATCCGGGGACCAGCCGCGGTGGCCGAGCGGCAACGCAGGGTCAGCGAACTGGAGGGCGGCGACGCACCGGGATCGCAGCCCTCGGAGGGTGGGTGAATTCAGCGCTGCCTCTCCCCCCTTCATAGGACGCGGGTCACGCGGCTGGCATGGCGGAACGCGCCCGGCTGCAGCCCGTTGTCCAGGGCACTCGCAACGCTCAGCATCTGCAACGGCAGGATCTCGGCGATCGGCCGGGCCGCGCCGGTGAGGGCGGGGGCCGTGAGGTTCACCCCGGGCCCCTCCTCCGGCCCGACCCAGAGCACCTGCCCGTCGCGGTCGAGAATGTCCTGCGCCATGCGCCGGTTGAGTGGTGCCGTCGCCCGCGCCCCCGCCAGCATGACGGCCGTGAAGCGGTCGTCCACAAGGTCGAGCGGGCCGTGACGGAACTCGCTGGTGGCCAGCGCCTCCGCGTGCACCTTGCCCGCCTCCTTCACGAGCAGCGCCCCGGTGCGCGCCGACGCCAGCGACGGGCCGCGGCCCAGCACCACGAATGTGCGACTGGCCAGTTCCAGTGGGCGAGCGATGTCAAGGTGATCGTCGAGGGCATCGACATACCGACGCACCTCGGGCACGGCGGGCGCGAAGTCCGCCGAATGATCTTCGCCGAGCGCGGCGTCCACCAGGCGCGCGCCGGCCACGATCGTGTTGATGTAGGTCCCTGTACCGGCTGTGTCCTCGCGCGCGGCCCCTACGTGGAGGGGGTAGACGACGTCCGCGCCGCGGGCGAGCGGCGAGCTCAGGTTGTTCACCACCGCCAGGATCGCGGGGCGCTTCGGGCCGAGCGTGTCGAGCAGGGCGAGCACCTCCGCCGACTCGCCCGATTGCGAGATGACCACAAGCAGCTTGTCGGGGGTCAGAAGGCCAGGCGCGTAATTGATCAACTCGGCGGTCTCGACGATCCAGGCGGGCACGCCGGCCGATACAAGCCGCAGCCACGCCGGGTACGACGCGAACGGCCCCGAGCCCATGCCGGTGAACACGATGCCGCTGTGGCGCGCCAATCGGTCGCGCACCAGGCGGCCGACGTCGTCGGGGATCGGAGAGTCGAGGATGGCGCGGAGGGTGTGGACCTGTTGGGCGATGCCGCGCACGTAGGGAGGCGTCACGTCGAAGGAGGAGTTCACCCGGCGAACTTATCACCTTCCTGTTACATGTAAACTTTTTTCTGTTTACTTCTTGCCATAAATGTTCAAGTGAACATAACCTCTCCGCCATGACATCCTCACTGGCAGAGCCGTTGCTTGAGGCGCGTAACGTCGTGAAGACGTTCGGTCACGTGCAGGCGCTGCGCGGCGCCGACTTCGCGGTCGGTGCGGGCGAAGTGGTCGCGCTGATGGGCGATAACGGCGCGGGCAAGAGCACCCTCATCAAGATCCTTTCCGGTGTCCAGCCCCCTACCAGCGGCGAAGTCCTGATGGACGGCGAGCCTGTCGAACTGCGAAGTCCCGACGCCGCTCGCGCCTTGGGGATCGAGACCGTCTACCAGGACCTCGCGCTCGCCGACTCCCTCGACGCGGCCAGCAACCTGTTCCTCGGAAGGGAACACATGCGCTCCGGGCTACTCGGGCGCCTCGGCTTCCTCGACAAGAAGACCATGCGCAGCGAGGCCGCGCGGGTCTTCAGCGAGTTGTCGGTGACGGTCACGCCAGGCGGGCAGACGGTCCGTGGCATGTCCGGCGGCCAGCGTCAGGGGGTTGCCGTCTGCCGCGCCGTCATGTGGGCCAACCGCGTCGTCTTCATGGACGAGCCCACGGCCGCGCTGGGCGTGGCCCAGACCAGGAATGTCCTCGACCTCATCAAACGGGTGCGTGACCGGGGCATCGCGGTCGTGCTCATCAGTCACAGCGTCCCCGACGTGCTGGACGTCGCAGACCGGATCGAGGTGCTGCGGCTCGGGCGGCGCGTCGCCCGGCTTGACGCCCGTGTCACAAACACCCAGGAAGTGGTCGCCGCCATCACCGGCGCGCGCCAGGAGGAGATGAGATGAGTCCCTCAAGCGCCGCCACGGTGGCCCCGGCTACCGGAACGGAGTCCCCGCGCGCTCGGTTGACCAGCCTCCTGCTACGTCCGAGCACGGTCACGTTCATCATTCTGGTTGTGATCGTCGCCGTGTTCGCGACCATCGCGCCCGTCTCGTTCACCAGTGTGAGCAACACGCGGGCTATCCTCACCGACGCATCGATCCTGCTCATCCTCTCCATCGCGATCAACTTTCCGATGATCACGGCAGGCATCGACCTCTCGACCGGCTCGGTGCTGGTGTTCTCGGGAGTGATGTCGGTCAAGGTCATGCAGGCGTTCGGTGGCGACGGCCCCGGGGTGGCCGTCCTTGGTGGCGTCGTCGCGGTCGCCAGTGGTCTGGGCTGGGGTGTGCTGCACGGCGTGCTCGTCGCGTATGGGCGAATCCCAGCCTTCATCGCGACACTGGGCACTCTCGGTGCGGCGCTCGGGCTCTCCTACATCATCACGGGTGGGTTCGACCTGCAGGACGTGCCGTCCTCGGTCACCTCCATCGGGTCGCAGCGCCTGCTCGGAGTGCCGTGGCTCGTGGTGGCGGCCGCGATCGTCGCCATCGTCTTCGGAGTGCTGCTGCAGGCCACCCGCTTCGGCCGCCACACGTACGCCATCGGCGCCAGTCAGGAGGCCGCCCGGCGCGCCTCCATCAACGTCAACGTCCACCTCGTGAAGGTGTACGTCATCGCGGGCGGGCTCACCGGCTTGGCCGGGTTCTTGTCACTCGCCCGGTTCGCCACCACCACCCTCGCCGGGCATGCCACCGACAACCTCCAAGCCGTCACCGCCGTCGTCCTCGGCGGCACCAGCCTGTTCGGCGGAACGGGCGCCATTGTCGGCACCGTCGCCGGCGTCTTCATCCCCACGGTGCTGCAGAACGGGTTCGTCGTCACGGGCGTGACGCCCTACTGGCAGCAGGTCGCCGTGGGTGTCGTCCTCATCGCCGCCGTCTACCTCGACAAGATCCGCCGCAGCCGCTCCGTCTGAACGGCCATACCCCGAAGGAAACCCATGAAGCCGTCCCTGCGTGCCATCGGACACGCCGCCCTCGTCACGTCGGTGATCACGGGCCTCGCCGCCTGCGGCGCCGCGGAACGCTCCAACGGAGCGGCCACGACCACCGCCTCTGCCGACATGTCCCTCATCGTGGGCAACCTCGGTGACGCCTACTACCAGTCACTCATGTGCGGGGCCAAGAAGGAGGCCGCGGCCAAGGGCGTCGCGCTCGAACTGCTGGGGCCGAAGGCTTTCGACACCTCGCAGCAGGTACCTATCGTCAACGGCGCCACCGCGAAGAAGCCGGACGCCATCATCATCGCACCGACCGACTCGAAGGCTCTCTTGCCACCGCTCCAGCAGGCACACCAGGACGGCTCCAAGATCGTCACAGTGGACACGACGCTCGACGACACCTCCTTCCTGTCCTCCCAGATATCCGCCAACTGGACGCAGATGGGGACGCTCGGTGCTCGGGAGCTCGCCAAGGCCATCGGTGACAAGGGAACCGTCCTGGCGATCTTCTCGCCGCCCGGCGTCACCACCAACGATCTAGGACGCAAGGCGTTCCTCGAGGAGATGACGAAACACCCCGACATCGAGCCGGTCATCCAGTACAGCCAGGGCGACGCGGGCAAGTCCGCCTCGATCGTGACCGCGGCGCTGGCCCGGCACCCCGGGCTGGCAGGTGTGATGACCTTCAACGGCGGCGACGCCGAAGGCGCGGTCACCGGCCTGCGCGAGGCGGGAAGGGCCGGAAAGATCCCCCTGGTGGCCGGAGGCGCCCGCGAGTATCAGGTTGGGTTGCTCAGGGACGGTATCGCCAAGGCACTCCTCGTGCCCGCGCCGTCGAAGATCGGCGCCGCCGCGGTGGGCCAGGCGCTGGCGGCGGCGAAGGGCTCGGCCACGCAGCCGACCGTCGACACGGACATCGTCGTCGCCACTCGCGACAACATGGACGATCCCGCCATCGCCCAGTCGTTTTACGTGCCCTGCTGACCCGACCGGTGACGGGACGGGCGTCGGGCGTTGCGCGTGAGACCGTTGTGAAGGAGCGACACCAAGTCCTACATCTGTC
>NZ_JBFABE010000065.1:40422-43944 GCF_040640155.1 Streptosporangium sp. NPDC023615 | reverse complement strand
GGTATGCGTATGATCGCGAACCCCATCCTGGCCGGAAGCCTGCTGCTGGTTCTGGCGTCCCCGGACGGGGGCCGCACCCGCGCGCGTAACGGGTCAGGGCACCCAGTGGTTGCCGGTCACGGTGATCATGACCTGGAGCTGGATGCTGGTCGAGTAGTAGTCGTTCGCCGTGAACGGGGTGTTGACCATCTTGTTCCACAGCGCGTCCAGCCACGCCTGGCTGCCCGGGTCGGTCATCGCCGCCACCGCGAACGGGGCGAAGTGGGCCGGTGCGCTGCCGCCGGAGATCCGGGTGCCGTCGAGCGCGTAGCCGATCCCGATGTTGTCCGGGTTCCCGCCGGTCTTGGCCTTGATCCAGGTGTTCAGCTTGCGCGCGGCCGCCAGCGACCTGGAGTCACCGCTGGTCACCGCGTCGTTGCCGATCCGCCAGGGGTCGCGGCAGGCGTTCCACCAGTACCTGCCGTCGTTGGCGGACTCCAGCACCTGCCCCGGGGCGGGCCTGGGGGTGGTGTCGGTGTTCACCACGAAGTCGGCCAGCAGGCCGGTGTTCGGGGCGTGGGTGGCCTGCTGGGAGGCGATCAGGTTCTGGTGGTTGACGCGGACGGTGTCCCAGGTCGTGTCGCCGGTGGCCTTCCGGAACGCCCGGAAGTGGTCGATCATCCAGTCCGACGAGCGGCTGATCCAGTAGTACTGGTCGCCCGCGCTGCTCCAGTCGCCCAGCTTCATCAGCTTGGTGGTCGGGTTGACCTCACCGGCCTTGATCGCGTTGATGTGGTCGATCGCGAGCTTCCTGTAGTCGTACGTGCCCGAGCTGCCCCACTGCCGGTCGGCCAGGAGCAGGCCGTAGGCGACGTCCAGGTCGCCGTCGGTGGCCGAGTCGCCGCCGTTGACGCTCTGGCAGGCGGCGTTCTGCTCGGCGGCGAGCAGGCCGGGGGTGATCGACGACGGGTGGGCCAGCACGTACTTCACCAGACCGTCGAAGATCTTCTTCGCGTCGGGGTCGGCGCCGGCCATCGTGGCGGTGATGACCATGCCGTAGCCCTGCGCCTCGGCCACGTACGGGTGGTCGGCGTCGGGGGAGATGATCTGGTACCAGCCGTTGCCGCAGTTCTGCTTGACGAAGGCGGCCTTCCAGGCCCGGTAGTAGTCGATCACCTTCTGGTCGAGCGCCGCCACCTGACCGCTCGGCCGCAGCGTCCCGGGCGCGTACGGGATCCTGTGGGAGCCGAACGGCACGGCCGGGCCGCCCGGGGGCGGGGTGACCGTCGGCGTCGGCGTGGCGCCGCCCCGGGTGCCGTAGACCTCCATCTCGTACAGCGAGTAGCCGTAGGGGGTGCCGCGGGACAGGCCGTACATCCGCACGTAGCGGCCGGTGCCCGAGAGCGTCAGGTCGTCGGTGCCTCCGTTGCCGGTGGTGGTCGCGTAGACCTGCGTCCAGGCCGAGCCGTCGGGGGAGACCTCGATCCGGTACGAGGTGGCGTACGCGGCCTCCCAGAGCAGCCGGACCCTGGAGACGGAGGCCGAGGCGCCGAGGTCGACGCGGAGCCACTCGGGGTCGTGGCGCTCGGCCGAGGCCCAGCGGGTGGCGGCCGACCCGTCGAAGGCGGCGGCCGGGAGCAGCGTGCCGTCCTCGTTCGAGGACGAGGTGGCCGGGCGGCCCTGCGAGAGCAGGGAGTCGGCCGCGAGGCCGGGCGGGGCCACCAGGACGAACACCGATGCGATCAGTGCCGACGCCAGGGTGAGGACGAGGACGGTCGAGGGGTGTCGGAGACGCGGTCTCGCATGCACAGGGGGTGCCCTCTCTGCGATCATCTAGTTAGGAAAGGTTCCTAACTAGCGAAAGATGCCACCATTCCTACCACCCATCGTCAAGGGGTGAAAGGCGCGGATTCCGGGCGAGAGCGATGCGCTCACGGCCGGGAACGCCACGTTCCGCTGTGCCGGGTACCCGCCGGGTGATTGAATCCCGGCATGTCGTTCGACGTGTTGATCAGTGGTGGCCTGGTGCTGGACGGCACCGGGGCCCCCGCCCACCGGGCCGACGTCGGGGTCACCGGGGACCGGATCACCGCCGTGGGCCGCCTCGACGGGGCCGAGGCCGCGGCCGTGGTCGACGCCACCGGACGCCACGTGATGCCCGGCCTGGTCGACTGCCACGTCCACGGCGACGCCCTGGTCCTCGACCCGGCCGTGCAGCTCGCCGCCCTCCGCCAGGGGGTGACCACGTTCGTGCTCGGCCAGGACGGGCTCTCCTACGCGCCCTGCGCCACCCCGGAGACCTTCGCCTACGTCACCCGGTACTTCGCCGCGATCAACGGCTCCCACCCCCTCGCCGACGGGCCGCTCGGCGTCGCGGAACTGCTCGCGGGCTACGACAGGGCGACCGCGCTGAACACCGCCTACCTGCTGCCGCACGGCACGATCCGGCACGACGTGATGGGCGCCGCCGAACGCGCCGCCACCGCCGGGGAGCTGACCGCCATGCTGGCCCGCGTCGAGCGCGGCCTGTCGGAGGGGGCCGTCGGCCTGTCCAGCGGCCTGGAGTACGCCCCGGGCCGCTACGCCGACGCCGCCGAGATCGCCGCCCTCTGCGCCCCGCTGGACCACCTGCCGTACGTGACGCACATGCGCGGGTACGGCGCGGCGGCCCCGGAGGGGATGGCCGAGGTGGCCGACATCGCCCGGCGCTCGGGCGCGGCCGTGCACGTCTCGCACTACCACGGCCCGGCCGCCACGCTGCTGCCGCTGGTCGACGAGGCCCGCCTGCGGGGGCTGGACGTCACCTTCGACACCTACCCCTACCTGCGCGGCAGCACGATCCTGGCGATGCTCGCGCTGCCCGGGTGGATCCCGGCCGCCGACACCGACCGCGCGCTGGAGACGCTGGAGTCCCGGCCGATCGACTGGGACGAGACGCTCTGGCCCAGGATCACCTTCGCGCACGTGCCCGGCTCCGAGTGGGCCGAGGGGCTGACCCTGCCCGAGGCCGCCGCCGGGGCGGGGCTGGAGCCGGGCGAGTTCTGCCGCCGGATCCTGATCGACACCCGGCTGGAGGCCGGATGCGTGGTGGCCCGCCCCGACGAGGGCGCGGACGGCGAGGAGTCGGTCCGCGCGATCCTGCGCCACCCGGCCCACACCGGCGGCTCCGACGGCATCTACGTGGGCGGCCACCCGCACCCCCGCGCGTACGGGGCGTTCGCCCGGATGCTCGGCCACCACGTGCGCGAGACCGGCGACTGGACCCTGGAACAGGCCGTCGTCCACCTCGCCTCGCACCCGGCCCGCCGCTTCGGCCTGCGCGACCGCGGTCTCGTCCGCCCCGGCCAGGTCGCCGACCTGGCCGTCCTGGACGCCGGGACGGTCACCGACCTGGCGACCTACGCCGCGCCGCGCACCCTGGCGACGGGCGTCGGCGACGTCCTGGTCCGCGGGGTGCCGGTCCTGGCCGGGGGTCTGCTCACCGGGGCCACCCCGGGCAGGGCACTGCGCCCCTGAGACCCGTCCCCGCCGCATCCGTGCGGC
>NZ_JBFABE010000065.1:0-40326 GCF_040640155.1 Streptosporangium sp. NPDC023615 | reverse complement strand
GGGCGTCCGTGCGGCGTCCGTGCGGCGTCCGTGCGGCGTCCGTGCGGCGTCCGTGCGGCGTCCGTGCGACGTCCGCGCGACGTCCGCACGGACGGCCCGGCGACGTCCACGGGGCGGTCCGCCGGACCCGTCCCCGCGGGGGGCGCCGTGAGGATAGGGTCCTCAGGGCGGACGAGGGGGACGTGATCTCCCATGCCCGGACAACGACGGCCGGACGGCCGCCGGCCCCGGGGCGAGCAGAGGGAGGAGCGGGCACGTGAAGGGGATCGTGGACCCCGGCAGGGCCGTGGGGGCGTCGCTGTTCGGCGGGGCGTTCACCTTCCCCGTGATGGTGGCCCGCCGCGACGCGCTGGAGCACAACATCGCCACCCTCGCGACCTTCACCCGCGAGTACGGGATGATCTTCGCCCCGCACGCCAAGACCACCATGTCGCCCGAGCTGGTCGCGGCGCAGCTGGAGGCGGGTGCGTGGGGCATGACGGTCGCCACCCCCAGCCAGGCGCTCACCGTGCGCGAGTTCGGCGTCTCCCGGATCGTCCTGGCCAACCAGGTCTTCGACCCGGCCGGCCTCGACGCGCTGGCCGCGGACCTCGCCGGGGACGAGGCGTTCGAGTTCCTCTGCTTCGTCGACTCGACGGCCGGGGTCGAGACACTCTCCCGGCACGCCGGGCCCAGGCCGTTCCGGGTGCTGGCCGAGCTCGGCCACCCGGGCGGGCGGGGCGGCAGCCGCACCCTGGAGCACCTGCTTGAGGTCGCCTCGGCGGCACAGGCGGCCGACGGCGTGGAGCTCGCGGGCGTCGCCGGGTACGAGGGATCGCTGGGCTCGGCCGAGGAGGTCCGGGCCTACCTGCACCGGCTGCTGGAGGCGCTGGAGCACCTGCGGGTCCGCGACCCGATCCTGTCGGTGGGCGGCAGCCAGTGGTTCGACGTGATCGGCCGCGAGCTCGTCACCTGCCAGGCCAGGGTCATGCTGCGCAGCGGCGCCTACGTCTCCCACGACGACGGCTACTACCGCGAGCGCACCCCGTACACCCGGATGGACGGGGAACTGCGCGCCGCCCTGGAGATCTGGGCGCACGTGCTGAGCGTCCCCGAACCCGGCCTGGCCGTGGTCGGGTTCGGCAAGCGGGACGCGCCGTTCGACGAGGGCCTGCCGATCCCGCGCGGGGCCGTCGCCGACGCGACCGTGCTCAAGGTCCAGGACCAGCACACGCTGCTGCGGCTGGCCCCGGGGTCGCCGGTCAGGCCGGGGGACCTGGTGTCGTTCGGCATCTCCCACCCGTGCACCGCCTTCGACAAGTGGCGGGTCATGCCGGTGGTCGACGAGGACCACGTCGTCGTCGGCCTGCTGAACACCTGCTTCTGACCTTCCTGACCTTCCTGACCTTTCCGACCTTTCCGATTTCGTGTCCTTCACCGTTGAGGAGTGTTCCGATATGAGCGCCAAGCAGGAGCTGCGGACCGACGAGGGCGCCGCGCCCGTGGGGGCCTACTCGCAGGGCCTGGTGGTCGGCGACTTCGTCTACACCTCGGGCATGGGGCCGCTGAGCCCCGAGACCGGCGAGGTCGTCGGCGCCGACGTGGCCGAGCAGACCCACCAGGTGATGCGCAACCTCGGCGCGATCCTCGCCGCGCACGGCCTCGGCTTCGACGACGTGATCAAGTCGACCGTGCACCTGCAGCACCTCAAGCGCGACTTCGCCGCCTACAACGAGGCCTACAAGTCGTACTTCACCCGCCCCTACCCGGTGCGCACGACCGTCGGCTCGGACCTGATGGACATCCTCGTCGAGATCGACTTCGTGGCCTACCGGCCGCGTTAGAGTCTGACCGACTTCAGGGAGGGCGGCGGCTTGGACAGCTCGCTATACGTCTATGTCGAGGACGTACGCGGGGAGGGCCTGGAGGCGGTCCTCGACCGGATCACCGGGTACGGGGTGCGGGGGGTGACCGTGGCCGCGGCCTACCACCGCGCCCGCGACGTCACCCCGCACGGCCGTTCCCGGGTGACGGTCCGCGAGGACGGCGCGCACTTCACCCCGCCCGCCGACCTCTTCGGCGAGCTGAGGCTGTCCCCGCCGCCGCAGGAAGGGGCCGCCGACGAGCCGCTGGCCGCGCTCCGCGAGGCCACCGCCGAGCGCGGGCTGGCGCTGCACGGCTGGACCGTCTTCCTGCAGAACACCACGCTCGGCCTGGCCGAGCCCGACGTGACCGTGCGCAACTGCTTCGGCGACCGCGGCTCGCCCGCGGACCTGTGCCCCTCCCACCCCGACGTGCGCCTGTACGCGGTGGCGCTGGGCCGGGCGGTGGCCAGGCTGGGCGTCGACAGCGTGGTGGCCGAGGCGCTGCACTTCGGCACCTTCGGCCACGGCTACCACCACGAGCGCAGCTTCGTCCCGCTCGGGCCGATGGACACGTTCCTGCTCGGCCTGTGCTTCTGCGGTTTCTGCATGCGCCGCGCCACCGACCTGGGCGTCAAGGCCGAGGTGGCGCGGGAGGAGTGCTCCAGGATCGTGGGCGCGGTGCTCGACGGCGCCCCGCCCGCGCAGGGCGAGGTGACCCGCGCGGCGCTGACCGCGTACGCGGGCCCCGAGGCGGTCGCCTACGCGCGGGCCCGCTCGGAGACGGTGACCTCGCTGGTCTCCGACGTCTCCACCGCGGTCACCGCGGAGGGCTCACGGCTCGTCTTCCTGGACGCCACCGGCTCGGTCAAGGGGTACGGCGACGGCCTGCCCTCCTCCGGGCTCGCGGCGCACGACTCCTGGCAGCTCGGCGTGGACCTGGTCGCCCTGGGCGACCTGGTGCCCTCGCTCGGCGTGCTCGCCTACGCCCGCGACGCGGGCAGGGTGGCCGAGGACGTGGTCGCCTACCGCCGCTCGACCGGTAAGGACAGGGAACTGCGGGTCGTGCTGCGCCCCGGCCTCCCCGACACCGACTCGGCCGGCCGCCTCGCCGCCAAGGTCCGCGCCGTGCGGGCGGCGGGCGCCGACGCGGTCGACTTCTACGCGTACGGCCTGCTGCCCTACCCGATCCTGGACCGCATCCCGGGCGCCCTCTCCGCCTGACCCGGCCCCGCCCCGGCGCCCCCGGCGAAGGCCGAGGACCGCGGACGTGCCTCAGCGCGGGGGACGGGAGCGGGTCACAGCCGCACGGCCGTGCGGACCAGCCCGGCGAGGGCGGGGGAGCGGCTGTGCGCGGGCCAGGCGATGTGGGTGACGACGGGCCGCGCGTCGGTCAGGGACAGGGCCGGGCGGGCGGCGGTGGTGGCGGTGGCCGCGTCGAGGGCCGCGCGGCCCTCGTGCAGCAGCACCTCCGACCAGGCAGGCGGACCCGGACATCGAGATCGGCCCGATCATGGCGGCCTGCGCGCCGCCGAAGACGTTCCTCAACGCCGTCACCGTGCAGTACGCCCGGCGGTTCGCCGGTACGAACATCCTGATCGACGCCGCCTGCCCGGGCCTGGTCGCCACCGACTTCACCGACTTCACCGACTTCACCGGCTTTCAGGCGCCCCGCACCCCCGAACAGGGCGCGGCCACGGCGATCCGGCTCGCCACGCTGCCCGACGGCGGCCCGACCGGTTCGTTCTTCGAGGACGACGGCGTCATCCCCTGGTGATCGTTCGGAATTCTCCGGGACCATTCAGACGGAACGGCCGGAGAGCGCGGTCGCGAGGCCCAGACCCAGGTAGACGACCCCGCTGAGGTTGCCGATCAGGGCGGATCGGGTCCTCAGCCGCCTGCCGAGGGCGTCCGCCGTCAGGGCGTAGGCCAGGTCCGAGAGCACCCCGAGCAGCAGCAGGGTCCCGCCCAGGACGGCGATCTGCAGCGGCACCGCGCCCGCCTGGGGGTCCACGAACTGCGGAAGGAAGGCCAGGAAGAAGAGGATCACCTTGGGATTGAGCAGGTTGACCACGACACCCTCCAGGAAGACCGACCGCAGCGGCTGCGGCGGGGCCTCCCGGGCCGTGAGCTCCTGCCTGCTGGTCAGCGCCCGGACGCCCAGGTAGACCAGGTACGCCACACCGGCCCACTTGATCACGTTGAACAGGGTGGCGGACCGCGCGATCACGTACGACAGACCCGCCGCCGCGGCGGCGATGTGCACCAGCGTGCCGACCTCGACGCCGAACGCGCTGGCCACGCCCGCGGCGCGGCCCTGCGAGACGGCGCGGGTGATGATGTAGATGTGGTTCGGGCCCGGCACCAGGACCAGGGCCAGGGACGCCACCGCGAAGACGATGAGCGTGGACGGGGAGACCATGCCCCCGACCCTAGGGCCGGTGGGCGAGTGAGGTCAGGACCAATGCGCGGATGCCACGGCGGACCAATCGGCCCGCCGGTGCTCGTCGATGCCTGCCGGTGCCCGCCGGTGCCCGCCGGGGGTGTCGGAGCCGCGTGCCATACTCGCCGACGTGGGGTGGCAGAGCACGCAGGGTGCGCAGGGCACGCGAAGCGCGTTGATCGGAAGGTCGGCGGAGCTGCGTCGGCTGACCGAGGTGCTCGACGCCGCCGCCGCGGGGCGGGCCGGAGTCGCCCTGCTGGGCGGTGACGCGGGCATCGGCAAGACCAGAATGATCACGGAGCTGGCCGGGCGGGCGGCCTCCGCCGGGTTCGCCGTGCTCATCGGGCAGTGTGCCGAGCTCGGTGACGCCCTGCCGTACCTCCCGCTCGCCGACGCCCTGCGCTCCGCGCGCGGGGAGCTCCGCGCGGCGCTCGACGCGCGGCCGGTCCTGGGCAGGCTGCTGCCCGGCGGCACCGACCCGGGCAGGGAGAGCACCTCGGGCCTGACCCAGCAGCAGCTCTTCGGCTCGGTGCTCGGCTTCCTGTCCGCGCACCCCGTGCTGCTGGTCCTGGAGGACCTGCACTGGGCCGACCAGTCCACCCGTGACCTGCTGGTCTTCCTCAGCCGGATGCTGCAGACCGAGCGCGTCTGCCTCGTCGGCACCTACCGCACCGACGACCTTCACCGCAGGCATCCGCTGCGCCGGGTCCTCGCCGAGCTCAACCGCCTGCCCTCGGTGACCTCGGTGGAGCTGGCGCCCCTCGACCGCCACGAGATGACCGACTACCTGGCCGCGCTCGGCGGCACCGACCCCCGCGTGATGGGGGAGGTCGTCGACCGCGCCGAGGGCAACCCGTTCTACGCCGAGGAACTGCTGGAGGCCGCCTCGGACGGCTCCCTGATGACCGAGGGCCTGGCCGGGCTGCTGCTCTCCCGTGCCGAGCTGCTCTCCGACCCCGCGCAGCGGGTGCTCCGCGGCGCGGCCGTCGCGGGCCGCCGGGCCGACCACGACCTGCTCCAGCGGGCCTCCGGCCTGGACGACCTGGCCTTCGAGGAGGCCATGCGGGAGATCGTCTCGCGCGGCCTGCTCCGCCCCGACGGGGACTACGGCTACGCCTTCCGGCACGCGCTCCTGCAGGAGGCCGTCTACAACGACCTGCTGCCCGGTGAGCGGACCAGGATGCACGGCGAGTTCGCCGGCCTGCTGACCGCCCGGGGAGGTTCCGCGGCCGAGCTCGCCCACCACTACCTGGCCGGGCACGACCTGCCCGAGGCGCTGGCCGCGTCCGTGGAGGCCGGGCGCCGGGCCGAGCGGCTGGGCGCCCCCGCCGAGGCGCACCGCCACTTCGACCGGGCGCTCGGCCTGTGGGACCGGGTGCCGGACGCCGAGCACAGGGCCGGGCTCGACCACGTGAGCCTGGCGGTCCGCAGCGCCACCGCGGCGGCCGACAGCGGGGACAACCACCGGGCGGCCTCGCAGTTGCGGCGGCTCCCGCCCTCCGCGGAGATCAACGAGCGGCTGTCGTACATCCTCATCGACCTCGACGACCTGGAAGGGGCGATCGCCACCGCGCACGCCGCCGTCGAGACGGCCCCGGAGGGAGCCCCGCTCGCCAGGGCGCTCGCCACCTACGCCCGCTCGCTCCAGTGGAGCGAGCGGCACGACGAGGTCGAGCCCATGGCCGCCCGTGCCCTGGAGGTGGCCCGCGCGAGCGGCGCCGCCGACGCCGAGACCAGCGCGCTGATCACGCTCGCCGCGGTGGCCGCGCTCGCCGACGACATCCCCCGGGCCAAGGAACTGCTCGCCTGCGCCACCGCGGAGAGCTCCGGCAACCTCGCCGTCGACCTGCGCGCCATCTTCAACCAGGCCCGCCTCCAGTACGAGAACGGCGACCTCGCCGAGGCCGCGGTCACCGCCGACCGGGGCCTGCGGCTGTCCCACGAGACCGGGCTCAACTGGAGCACCTTCGGCACCGATCTGCGCTTCCTGCGGCTGCTGATCCACTATGTCGCCGGGGAGTGGGAGGCGGCCGAGAAGGTCGCCTCGGAGTTCGCCGTCCGCGTCGGCACCCCGGCCGAGGCGCTCCTGTCGTCCTTCGCGCTCTTCGTCGAGGTCGCCAGGGGCCTGCCCGTCGTCGAGGAGCGCCTCTCCTGGCTGGAGCCCTTCTGGCCGGACGAACCCCTGGTGAACGCCATGGCCCGCGGCCTGGCCGCCGAGCACGCCCTGTGGCACGGTGAGGCCGAGACCGCCCTCGAACACGCCCGCGCGGCGCTCGACTGCCTTCCCGGCAACGACCCCGCCGCGATCCGGCTCAGCAGCACCGCCCTGTGGGCCCTGGCGGACCTGGGACGTCCCGCCGAGGCCGACGCCTTCCTGGAACGAGCCCGGACGCCCGCGGCCGTCGGCCCCGGATCGGTCCGCCGGGGCCCGCTCGGCCCCGAGGGCCTGGCCTGGCTCGCCCGGGCCGAGGCCGAACGGCACCGCGCGCACGGCCGGCTCGACGTCGCGGCGTGGCGTGAGGTGGTCGAGGCGTTCGACTTCGGGTTCGTCTACGAGGTCGCGCGCTCGCGCCGGCGGCTGGCCGAGGCGCTGCTCGCCGCCGGGGACCGCGCCGGGGCGCAGAAGGAGTGGGAGCTCGCGGTCGAGGCCGCCGGGTCCCTGCACGCGGAGCCGCTCGCCTCCGCCCTGGCGGAACTGGGCCGCAGGGCGCGCTTCTCCTCCGCGCGACCGTCCGTGACCACCGGGGAACAGGCCCACGCCTCCGGCGGCCCGTCGCCGCTCACCGTCCGGGAGCGGGAGGTGCTCGCCCTCGTGGCGCAGGGCCTGTCCAACCGTGAGATCGGCGAGAGGCTGTTCATCTCGCAGAAGACGGTCAGCGTGCACGTCTCCAACATCCTGGCCAAGCTGGGCGTCTCCTCCCGCACCCAGGCCGCGGCCGTGGCCCACAGGGACGACCTGCTCTGACCGACCTGCTCTGACCGATCGGCACGAAGGGCGTCCCGGCGCGGAGGGCGTTCCAGGGGGACGCCGTGGTCAGGCGCCGCTCCGACCGTCGCGCGCGGTCCGCGCCGTCGAGGCCAGCTCCCGTACGACCTGGATCAGCTCGGCCGGATCGAAGGGTTTCGTGAGGTAGGCGTCGACCCCGATCCCGAGGCCTCGCCGCTTGTCGTCCTCCTGCGCCCGCGCGGTGATCAGGACCACCTTGATGTGACCGGTGCCCGCGCCGTTCCGCAGCCTGGTGGCGGTCATCCAGCCGTCCAGCCTGGGCATCATGACGTCCAGCGTGATGACGTCGGGCATCACGTCCAGCACCCGATCCAGGCAGTCCTGCCCGTCGGAGGCCGTGTCGACCTGGAACCCCTCCAGGGTCAGGTTGACCGCGATGAGCTGCCGGATGACGTCGTCGTCATCCACTACCAACACCCTGCCCAGAACCTCTCCCACGGGCGTGAGGCTAACCTCTCGACCGCCTCTCCGCGCGGGTTTCCGCGGATGTCCGCGTCCCCGTGTCACAGGCGGCGGGGGCCGGCCCGTGGCCCGCGCCCGTGGCTCGTGCCCGTGCCCGTGCCCGTGCTCGTGCTCGTGCCCGTGCCCGTGCCCGTGCTCGTGCCCGTGCCCGTGCCCGTGCCCGTGCCCGTGCTCGTGCCCGTGGCCCGTGGCCCGTGGCCCGTGGCCCGTGGTCCGTGGTCCGTGGTCCGTGCCCGTGAGCCTTGGCCGCGTCCGTGGCCGGACGATTGGACATGCCGGGCTCGGGATTGCTAGCTTGCGCTCATGTCCGGCCCCGAGGCGTCAAGACTCTAGCCACCGGTCGTCCGGTGGCCGCCCACGTCGTCGCGTTGAAGCCCCGTGGCCGATGAGGCCGCGGTCCTCGCCGTACGCGACCACTGCCACCGGATCACCGTAGAGCGGGCCATGTCCGACCTGGACCGTGCGTCACCCCCGTGACGCCGGCGGGTTCCTCCGCGCGCGGGCCGCGCCCCCGGCCGAACGGCCGTTCCTCCGGCGTCGACACGGGTGTCGCCGCGGCCTGCCGCCTCCTTACCGATCCACGATGTGATCGCGGAGTCTTGTCATGCCTTTCGTCGTCCACCTGCTCGGACTGGCGGTCTTCGCCCAGGGAACGTCCGAGTTCATGCTGTCCGGCCTCGTGCCGGGCATCGCACGGGACATGCGGGTGTCCATTCCGACCGCCGGACTCCTGACCTCGGCGTTCGCGGTGGGGATGGTCGTAGGTGCGCCGCTGATGGCGATCCTGAGCCTGCGCTGGTCGCGGCGGCGCTCGCTGCTGACCTTCCTGATCGTCTTCCTGCTCGTCCATGTCCTCGGCGCGGTCACCACGAGCTTCGGGGTGTTGCTGGCCACGCGGGTCGCCGGGGCGCTGGCAGGCGCCGGCTTCCTGGCCGTGGCCCTGGCGACCGCGGCCGGTATGGTCGCGCCGCACGCCAAGGGCCGCGCCACCTCCGTCCTGCTGGGCGGCATCACCATCGCCTGCGTCGTGGGCGTTCCCGCAGGTGCGCTGCTCGGTCAACTGTGGGGATGGCGCTCAGCGTTCTGGGCGGTGGCCGTCCTGTCGGTGCCGGCCGTCGTCGCGATCCTGCGGGCGGTCCCGGCCGGCGGTTCCGGATCGGCCCGCCCGAGCGTGCGCGGGGAACTGGGCGCGCTGCGCGATCGGCGGCTTCTGGTGACCCTGCTCCTGGGAGCCCTCGTGAACGGCGGGACGTTCTGCACGTTCACCTACCTCGCGCCGCTGGTCACCGGCGTCAGCGGGATCGAGTCGGCGTGGGTGCCCGCCGTGCTGGCGCTCTTCGGCCTGGGTTCGTTCCTCGGTGTCACCGTCGGCGGCCGCATCGCCGACACGCGGCCCGTCCCGTTCCTGGTGGCCGGCGGGGTGGCGCTGCTCATCGGCTGGGTGCTGTTCGCGATGATCGCCGAGAACCCGGTGGCGGCGATCGTGCTCGTCTTCGTCCAGGGGACCCTGGCGTTCGCCGTCGGGTCGGTGTTGATCTCGCGGGCGCTCTACGCGGCGACCGGGGCGCCGACCCTGGCCGGCGGGTTCGCCACGGCCGCGTTCAACGTGGGCGCCGCGATCGGTCCCTGGCTCGGCGGGATCCCCATCGGCGCGGGACTCGGCCACCGCTCGCCACTGTGGGTCAGCGCGCTGCTGGTGGCCCTCGCGCTCCTCGCCGCCGGCGGGGCCGAGATGGTCCGGCGCGGGACGGCAGACCCTCACGAGGACCCTGCCATGACATAGATCATGCGGCCCCGGAGCTCGCGAACGCTTCCGGAGTCCGCGAACGTTCCCGGAGTCCGTGAACGCTCCTGGGGCCCGCGAGCGGCTCCGGGGCCCGCGAACGCTTCCGGTCAGCTGCGGAGACGCCCGTGAGAGGGCCGGACAACGTCCTGCGCGGTCTCCTCGGCCTACGCGGTCCCCCCGGCATCTCCGGCCGTGCGGTCTCCGTCGATGTCATCCCTCTTCCCGGTCGCCCCGGTGCCTCCGGTGCCCCCGGTTCCTCCGGCCCGTTCGGTCGTCTCGGCCTCGCCCGCCTCCTTGGTGAGCCGGGCGAGCAGGATGAAACCGGGGCGGTCCACCGAGATCGCGGTCGCGGACATGACGACGACGCCGGTACCGGCCGCCCGGTCGATCCCCAGCCACGTACGGAACCCGCCGGTGCCGCCGTTGTGCCAGGTGACGAAACGGCCGTCCTTTTCGAGGACGACCCACGCGGCGCCGATGCGCACCGCCCGTCCGGCGAAGGTCGTCACGGGATCGAGGGCGGCGATGCCGGGGGCGGTGCCGTCGAGCAGGGCGGCGGTCAGCGCGGCCATGTCCTCGATCGACGCCCGGATGCCGCCCGCGGGGCCGATCGCCTCTCCCGTCCACGGCTGCTGCTCCCGGCCCGACCTGCTCCTGCCGATGATCGCGTCGGGTCGCAGCTCGCCGGGGGCCGAGGGCGTGTAGAACACGCCGAGTCCCAGCGGCTTGGCGACCCGTTCGCGCACGAGATCCCGGTAGCTCGTTCCGGCCGCGCGTGCGACCGCGTGGCCGAGCAGCTCGAAACCGAGATTGGAGTATCGGGCGCGGGGGCTCCCGACCTGCACCCCCCTGGCCTGGTCGAGGAGTTCGTCGAGGTCCTCGCCGTAGGGGTTCGTACCGTGCATCCACAGCGAGAAGGTCCGCCGCCAGGGCGAGGCGGACGCGGGCAGCCTCGGCAGCCCCGAACGGTGCGTGCTGAGCGATGCCAGCGTCACGTTCGCCGCGGGGGCGTCTCCCAGGGGAAGTACGTCGCCGAGGGTCGACTCCGGGCCGATCTCTCCGCGGGCGAGCGCGTCGGCGTAGAGCAGGCCGGTGACGCCCTTGGAGATGGAGCCGATCTCGAAGTCCGCGCCGAGGGGCGCGCCCAGGCTCGTCACGGTCGTTCCTCGGGGGGAGACGGTGGCGGCGGCCACCACCGGGTGGCGATCACCGACCGCCTCGCGAAGCTTCGCCGCGAGCCTCTCGTCGCCGTACGGGCCCGTCATGATCCGGCGCCGGGCAGAGGGCGGTCGACGGCTCCGTGGGCGACGAGCGCGGACCCGTCTTCGGCCGGGAAGGCCCCGGCGCGGGACACGCCGTCGCGCACCACGGCGTGGACCCCTGGCCTCCCCGCCCGCTCCGATGTCCGTCGAGGCGGCCTCGCCACCGCCGAGCCACCCTGGAAGGCGCCGTTCGTCGCAGCTCGTGAGGGTGTCACCGTTCTCCTGTCGTCCATTCGTCAACCCTAGTTGACATTTCGGTCCGGCGGCAACCGGGCCTGCAGAACCTGGCGCGAACGCTCTCGCCGGAGGCCCTTCGAGGTGGAGCGGGGTGGGTCGAGCGGGTTTTCCACAGAACCGTATTCGGCTTCTTGGGGATCACCCCTTCCCGCGCATTCTGGGGCCTCGATCTTCATCGAGCTCAGGAGGGCGTGCGTGATCACGAAACTCGCCACCGTCACCATCCTCTCGGCGATCCTCACGGGGAGCCCACAGATTCCCGTGCCCCACCTCCCCGCGGCCGTCTGCGACGTCTGGATCCGCCTGCTGTCACCGCTCCTGCGGGCCGCCCCGCCGGGCGTCGTCCCGCCTTCCCGGGAGACGTACGCCGTCTTCGTCGCCGCCTGTGGGACCGCGTCTCCGACATCTCCGGCGTCTCCACCGTCTTTCTCGTCGCCTGTCCCTCCGGCCAAGGACGGAGACCGGCCATCACCCCTTCCGTGGACGGATACAGGGCGGCCAATGATCGTCCCGGATCCGGAAGGCCGGTGGCCGACGGAGCCTCCGGTCGGGAACGACCGCTCGACGGACCCCATGATGGAGAACGACCGCTCGACGGAGTCCGCGATCATGGGCGGGTGGCCGATGGAAGTCATGCCCGAGAACGATCGGCCGACAGGGTCCACGGCCGCGAACGGACAGACGATGGAATCTGCGGCGGAGAATGACCGGCCGGCAGGATCTACGGCCGCGAACGGACAGCCGATGGGGTCCATGGCCGCGAATGGGCGGCCGATGGGATCCACGGCCGCGAACACGTGGCCGGGAGAAGACTCGTCCCCGGATGCCCCGCCGACGCCCCCCGCGCTCCCCGGTGGGCCGTCATGGGTCCCACGGAGTGGAAAGGAGACACTCCCCGGCACACGGGAGATGCCGCCCGGTGGGTCGATGCCCTCACCGAACGGGAAGTCGTCGCCCCGGCCGAAGGGGGAACCGTCCGCCGCCCGGCGGCAGGCACCCCCGAAACGAAAGTGGCCGTCTTCGCGGACACGCGTCCTTCCCACCCGAGGAGAGATCGCGGCCGCCGCGGCGCTCCGCCAGCTCGGCAGACCGTACGTCTGGGGAGGCGGTTCGAGCGTGGGCCCGACCGGTGGAGGCTTCGACTGCTCGGGGCTCGCCCTGCACGCCTGGTCCAAGGCGGGGGCCCGGCTCGCCCACTACACCGGCACCCAGTTCAGGCAGGGCCGGAAGGTTCCCCTCTCCAGGCTCCGCCCGGGTGACCTGGTCTTCTTCGGGGGAGGTGTCAAGGATCCCACCCACGTGGGCGTCTACCTCAAGGACGGAATCATGATCCATGCCCCCAAGCGCGGTGACGTCGTCAGGGCCGTCGACTTCACCGCCTCGCCCTACTACCGCTCCCGCTATCGGGGCGCCGTCCGCCCCTCCCCGAACTGACCAGCCGTTCTTTCGGGACATGTCCGCCCCGTACGAGGCGATCATCGCTCACTCCGCCGCGTACCTCGAAGTGATCACGGCTCATCCTGCCGCACCCCGAGGAATGTCACCCCCCTCGGCCCTGTACCACCGAAGCGGCCGCAAAACGTCTCACTCCGTCACTCGCTTCCGCAACGATCACAGCCTGCTCCGTCGCGTGTTCTTGGGACGACTGCATGCCCTTACCGAGCCGTCCCGACCGCCCCAGCGCCGGTCGGCCACCCCCATGGATCCGGCGATCCGCTGCTCCAAGGCGGCCTCGGGTCCCCGTGGAGATCACCTGTTCCCTATGTGAGTGTCGGTTCCGTTGCCTGTGAGGGTGTTTTGGTAAGCACTCCGTCAGGCAGCTTCCGGCTTGCGCCGGAGCGTTCCCCGTTTTCGGGGTTCCCGTTTCGCCGGTGCGTGCCCGGCACGGGTGCCGGGTCTACCGCTCCTCCACGGGCGTTTAGCGTCTCCTCGCGACTCTGGGCGACGTCGGCCGCGAGCGCGGCCAGGTTGAGCGCGGCGTTGTGGTCCCTGTCCAGGACCAGGCCGCACTCGGTGCAGGTGTAGGTGCGTTCGGACAGGGCGAGCTTGGCTCTCACCGCGCCGCAACCCGAACAGGTCTTACTGGAGGCAAACCACCGGTCGGCGACGATGAGCCTGCCACCGTGCCAAATGGTTTTGTAGGTGAGCTGGCGTCGCACCTCGGCCATACCGACATCGGCGACAGCGCGAGCCAGCCTGCGATTGGCGAGCATCCCGGACACATTCAGATCTTCGACCACGACGGTGCCCCAGGTGGCCGCCAGGCGGCTGGTGAGCTTGTGCAGGCCGTCGCGCCGCTGGTTGGCGACGCGGGCGTGTGATTTGCCCAGTGCCGCTTTCGTCTTGGCCCAGCGGGCGGAGGCCTCTCGCCGGCCGCCGTCGGGAGTGCGTGGCCCGGTTCGGCGTGCGAGCTGCTTGTTCAACCTGCGAAGACGCTTCAACGCCGAGCGGTGATGCCTGGGGTTGGCGATGACCTCGCCGGTGGACAGCACCGCGAGGACCTTGACGCCGAGATCCACCCCGACCACGGCGTCCGGTCCGGTCGGGGCGCGTTCGGTGCGGTCGATCTCGCAGGTGAACGCGACGAACCAGCGGCCCCCTTCCCGCCGGACGGTGGCCGAGAGGATCCGGCCGGTGCCGTGCTCCATATGGCGGGCGAGTTTGCGGGTGGACTCGCACGTGCGGATGGTGCCCAGCCGGGGCAGCGTCACGTGGCGGCGGTCGGCCTCGACGCGGATGACGCCGGTGGTGAACCGGCACGAGAGAGCGGCGCGGTGCTTGGACTTGAACCGGGGAAACCCGATCTTCGGCCCTTTACGGGCGCCTTTACGGGAGGCCGACCAGTTCTTCAGTGCTCGCGCCAAACCGTCCAGGCCGCTGTTGTACGCCTCTTTGGAGTTTTCGGCCCACCACGGCGCGGCGGTGTGCTTGGTGGCGTTCCACGCCCGGCGCAGACCGTACAGCGACCATGCCACCTCGGTCAGCTGTTCATCGGGCACGCCGTAGGACTTCTCCGCCTCCCGCTGGGACAAGGCGGTCTTGACCAACGCCAGGCCCCAGTTGAACGCGAACCGGGCCGCGCCGCAGTGCGAGGCGAGCGCCGCCGCCTGTTCAGCGGTGGGGTCGAGGGCGTAGCGATAGGCCTGTGTCACCTTCACGGGGCGCTCTCGTCCTCGGCGTCCTCGGTGGCGGCGGCCACCGCAAGCCGCGCCCGGTTCGCCGCAGTACGGCGGCCGTACAGGCGAGCGCACAGCGAGGTGAGGATCTCCGTCACGTCCCGCACCAGGTCATCGTCGACCTCGGCGGGGTCGGCCACGATCAGGCGGCGGCCTTGGGCGGACAGGGCCGCCGCGACGTACTCGGTGCCGAAGCGGGCGAACCGGTCGCGATGTTCGACCACGATTGTGCTCACCTGCGGGTCGGCGAGCAGCGCCAGGAACTTCTTGCGGCGGCCGTTGAGGGCGGAGCCGACCTCGGTCACGACCCGGTCCACGCTCATGCCGCGCCCGGTCGCCCACGCGGTCACCCGGGCGACCTGGCCGTCCAGATCGGCCTTCTGCTCGGCCGAGGAGACACAGGCGTACACCACTGTGATTCCGCCGTGCTCGGCGACGGGGTCGATGTCTCCGACCAGGATCAGCCGCCCGACCTTGCGAGCGGGCACAGGCAGGGTCCCTTCCCGATACCACCGGTAAGCGGTGATCGGGTGGACACCCTGAGCCTTGGCCCACTCTTTTAAGTTCACCCATGCATACTAACGCGTATTCAACCTCTAGCTGTCGTCAACCCCTCAGGATGCTGGTAATGTAATCACGCGTTGGCCCCCTTAGCTCAGGGGATAGAGCACCGGCCTCCGGAGCCGGGAGCGCAAGTTCGAATCTTGCAGGGGGCACCGACAAAGACCAGCTCACACATATGTGTGAGCTGGTCTTTCGTGTCTCCGGCATGGGAGCGGTCACGCCGTTTTTGCGACATCGTCCGACGCCCGGTGACGGACTCTGCGGACAGGACATGGGCAGAGATCACGAACAGGGCTTCGGGTGGGAGGCGGCTACTGCCACTGCCCGGCCGGGAGCGCACCACCGGGTGGACGCCGTCATGGAGTCCACGATCTTCGCGGCCGCGGAACAGCTCGATCACCGACCCGTGTCGGCTCCACCGGCCTGCCGTGACGATCACAGTCGAACCGGGCGGAAGCGCCACGGGAGGGGCGGGCGGGTTTTGATCATCTGTCGAACATCCCGCCACCACGGCCGCCGAGCGTCCGCACGGCCACTGGCTGGTTTCCGACGCGGTCAGAGCCGGGCTGACCCTGCCCTACGGTCCCGGGAAGGCCGAGGGGCGGGAAGGCCGAGGGTCACGTCAACCGCGTCACGATGCTCAAGCGGCGGACGTACGGCCGGGCCGACCCCGCTCTCCTGCGTAAACGCGTCCTGCCGGTCGGCCGAGGAGGGTCAGCTCACGGGATTCACGCCAGAGCCAGAGCCGGAGTCCGAGCGTCGTCGGCAGCCGGCTCAGGACCGGGAACCGCGCAGGGTGCCCGGCCGGGGTCCGAAGCCGTCCCGAGCACGCTCAATCCTCGATGGTGATGCCCATCGCCCCCGCCAGGCCGTAGACCAGCCCCTGGGCGTCCCGGCTCGTGATGGTCGCACCTTTGAGGCTGGTGACGCCGTTGATCCTCAGCAGGGCGCAGTCGGTGAACCGCGCACCTTCCATCCGGGCGTTGGAGAACTGCGCTCCCGTCAGCTCGCACCGCTCGAAGCGCGTACCTCGAAGGTCGGCGTTCTGGAAGTTGGCCTCCAGCATGGTGCAGTCGCGGAAGACGACGTTCTTGAAGGTGGAGAAGCGGAAACCCGCCAGGTCCATACGGCAGGCGTCGAACACCACGTCCCGGAACACGCATTCCGACCAGGACATACCGGTCAGTCTGCTGTCTGACACCCGGGTCCGCTGCATCACCGAGGTCCCGGCCGCCAGGTTCGACAGGTCGCACCGCTCCATCTCCACGTCGGAGAAACCTGCCCGCCGCATCTTCATGCCGGAGAGCCTCGCGTCGGTGAAGCGGCACGCCTCGAAGTCGAACGCGTCCGCTCGGAGGGACGCCATGTCCGTGCCTGTGAACTCCAGGGACCGGTACATGCCGTCGTCCTCAAGGGCGGGAGGCCCGGCGGGGATGAGCGGTGTGGGCAGCTTGGGCGCGAGTGGTTCCTTCGGCTTGGGCGGGCGGGCGGATGAGGCGCGGGAGGGCATGAGCAGAGCGTAATCCCGGCAGCGGGGGAGGGGCGTGGCCAGGCGGTGATCGCAGACGCGGCGTTGTCGGTGGCGGTTGCGAGGATCGTCGCCATGACCGAACTCACATCCGCGATCATCGACTACTGGGATGCCGCTGCCCGCGCCTTCGACGACGAGCCCGACCACGGCTTGCGCGCCGAGCACACACGTGCCGCCTGGGATCGCCTGCTGAGAGCCTGGACGCCCGCAGAGCCGGCCGACATCCTGGACGTCGGTTGCGGCACAGGCTCACTGTCCGAGCTGCTGGCCGCGGCCGGGCATCGGGTGACCGGTGTGGACCTGGCACCGCGGATGATCGAGCAGGCCCGGACCAAGCTTGCGGACGCCGGGCTCGCCGGGCGTTTCCTGATCGGCGACGCCGCCGTTCCGCCCACCGGCGTCGAACGGTTCGACATGCTGCTGTGCCGGCACCTGGTGTGGACCCTGCCTGATCCCCGTGCGGCGCTGTGCGAGTGGGTCGCCCGGCTTCGCCCGAACGGCCGGCTGGTGCTGGTCGAGGGCCGTTGGGGGGAGACCGGACAGGCCGGACCGTCCTATGTGACGGGAGCCGAAACGCTGCCGTGGGGCGGCGGCGTCACCGCCGTTGACCTGGCCTCCGCGGTACGGCCGCTCGTCACCGACCTGCGTATCGAACCGCTCGACGACGATCCCGACCTGTGGGGCGGCCCGGTGAGCGACGAACGCTACGCGCTCGTCGCTCATGTCTAGCTGTACTCGGCCAGAAGGCGGCTCCTAACGGGAGGCGTCGTAAACGGCGACCGACCACGGCTGGGAACGTTTGCCGATCCGGCCGACGATCGCGTCCGCGGTGTTCGTGTTCAGCCTGTACTTACCGTCGCACAGCGTTTTCCGGCAGCTGAACGCCTCCCGGGCCGACAGAACCGGCGCGTCCGGAGGGAAGACCCAGAACGTGACCGTGTGGGTGCGGCCCGCCCAGCCGGATTCATGGCTCTTGTCGTCGAAACGGTTGCGTGTGCCGTCGGGACCGCAGATACCGGTCGCCTCGCTCAAGCCGTTCTTCCAGGGTTCGGAGGCCAGGACGAAGGAGCCCGGCGCGGAGCAGCGCAGCACGATCGCGGTCCCGGTGCTGGTGGGGCGGAACCTCAGCGTCACCTTCGTCGCCGTGCTCCGCACCGTCCTGGAGCGAAGGAGCCGGAGTCCCTCGTAGGTGGCCGGAGGCTTGACGGAGGGCGTGGACGGGACGGACGTGGGCGGGGCGATCGGGGGCGGGGTCGTCGGACCGCCGGTGATGACGACCGCGGCGAAGGCCACGACGGCCGTCGCCACGGCGCAGGCCAGTGCCCAGGTCCACCGGGACGTCGTTCCAGCGTTGCGGCGGCGGCGACCGGCCGACCGGCGCTCCTCGGCGGCCAGCCGGGCACGCGCGCGGGCCACCACCTGGGGCGAGGGGGGCGGTTCGTCCGGAACGGCCCGCCCCAGCAGGGTGATCTCATCCATCGTGGACCTCCTTCAGAGGGTTCGCGTCGCCCAGGGCCTCGCGCAACTGCCTGCGCGCCCGGTTCAGGCGGGACGCGACGGTCCCGTACGGGATGCCGAGAGCGGCGGCCACCTCCGCGTGGCTGAGGCCGCCGAGACCGAGGAGGAGGACGACGTCGCGGTCACGCTTGGCGAGACCGGCCAGTGCCCCCGCGAGCCTGGCCGTCACCTGCCGCGCGGCCAGCCTGGCCGTCACCGGACCTTCGGGCCCCTCCTGGTCGTCGGCCACCTCGGCCCGGCTGAGCGCCTTCCAGCGGCGTACCTCGTTCCGGCGGTGCCCTGACAGAAGGTTGGTGGCGATCCCGTACAGCCATGGGCGGATCTCGCCTCGGGCGGGGTCGAAGCGGTCGCGGTCGCGGAAGGCGATGAGGAAGGTGTCGGCCGCGAGGTCGTCGGCGGTCTGGGTGTCCAGCCGCCGGGCGATGTAGCGATGGATCTCGGCGAAGTGAGCGTCGAAGACCCGGCTGAAATCCTCGTGCGGCGACCACTCGCCGATCCCGGCCTGCGGGCCGGGATCAGGATGAGCCATCACGTGTGTTCCTTTGCTCGGGAAGGATGACACACCTTGTTGTCCACGAGCGCGGAACGCTTTCACGCGAGACGCCGGACGCTTTCACGCCGGATGCCTTCGCACGGGACGCCGGACGTCTTCACGCCGGATGTCTTCGCGCGGGACACTGGACGTCTTCGCGCGGGAGGCGGGACGTCTTCGCGCGGACCCGGATGGCCTTCACGCGGGACGCCGCGTCGTACCTGCTCCACGGCCGCGCGTGGACATGGCCGCGCCTGGGCGGCCCGCCGCGGACGTACGGTGCCGAGGGCCGGCCGGCCGTGGCCGTGTCCCCGGCCGGTCGGGGCAGAAGGGCTATCTCAGGACCCGGTAGCGCAGGTGGGTGGCGTGGTGGGACTCGATCACCTCGGTGCGCTCCAGCCGGATCTGACCGCCGAGGTGCTCGAACAGCCGGGTGCCGCCGTCGAGGAGCACCGGGGCGACGTGGAGGAACAACTCGTCGACCAGCCCGGCCGCCAGCGCCTGCTGGATGATGCCGGCGCCGCCCATGATGTGTACCGGTTTGTCCCCCGCGGCCTCGGTCGCCCGCTTGACGGCGTCCTCGACGCCCCCGGTGACGAACGTGAACGTGGTCTCGCCCTTCACGACCACGTCGTGCGGGCGGTGGGTGACCACGAACACCGGCAGCCGGTAGAAGCCGCCTTCGTCGTCCCAGCCTCCGGTGTCGTCGTACACCCTCCGGCTGGTGACGACCGATCCGGCGAGCCGGCGCTCCTCACCGACGGCGAGGTCCATGCTCCGGTTCTCGTCGGTCCAGGCGTGCAGGGCGTCGCCGCCCTCGCCCAGGCCGGGGTACCGGTCGAGGTTCGGGCCGGTGACGAAGCCGTCCAGTGACATCGAGATGTTCGCTTCCACGATGGCCATCGCAGCTCTCCTCCAGATCGGCGGGGCGCGGCCGTCGCGTTCGCGGTCGCGTCCCGGTACGTACGCGTCGGGGTCGCCTGTATCGACGTCGATCGGCACTACCCGTTTTTTGCGCCTGTCGACCGACGCGTGTGCCGTGTCCGCCCCGACGGCGGGCCTGGACGCGCGGTGGCGTGCCGCCCGCCTGCGGTGCGGGGGCACGCCACGGAGAGACGAGAGGGTCAGACCACCTGGCAGGAGCCTCCGTTGAGGGAGAAGGAGGCGGGCTCGGTGGTGTTGCCGGTGTGCGTGGCCTGGAAGCCGATGGTGACGGAGCCGCCCGGCGAGAGGGTGCCGTTCCAGCCGACGTCGGTGGCCGTGACCTGGGAGCCGGTCGCCGCGTACGACGCGTTCCAGCCGTTGGTGAGGGTCTGGCCGGAGGGCAGGGTGAACGTCAGCCGCCAGCCGTTGATCGCCGAGGCGCCGGTGTTGGTGATGGTGACGCTGGTGGTGAACCCGCTGTTCCAGGCGTTCATCGCGTACGCGACCCGGCAGGCGCCCGGAGGGGTCGGGGTGGGCGTCGGAGTCGGGGTCGGGGTGGGAGTCGGGGTGGGCGTGGGAGTCGGGGTCGGGGTGGGCGTGGGCGTGGGCGTGGAGCCGCCGTAGACGGCGGCCTCCTTGGCCGTGGTCCTGATGCCGTTGACGCCGTTGAAGATCCGCTCGCCCCAGGTGGTGAGCCGGGCGGGGTCGAAGTCGAGTGCCATGTCCAGGATCGGATCGGTGTTGCCGCTCCAGGACCAGCCGAGGTAGCCGAGGTCGCGCGAAACCGCCTCGGCCAGCAGCGTCTCGTGGTCCACCTCACCGGCGTTGAACCGCCAGCCGAACTCGCCGATGACCAGCGGCCATCCGTTGGCCTCGAACCGGTCGAGGTAGCCGGTGATCGCGGCGGCGCTGTTGTACACGGCGTACATGTGGATGGACAGGACGGTGTTGTGCTGGCTGTCGGCGTCCAGGACCGTCTGCGCGTTGTCCCGCATGACGTTCTGCCAGTCCTGGCCCCAGTTCGGCGCGTCGACCATCAGCAGGTGCTGGAAGCCGTTGCTTCGCATCTTCTTGATGGCGGCGGCGGTCGCGCCGGTCCACTGGCCGGCGTCGGTGTTGCCGATCGGCTCGTTGCCGATGTTGATGACGACGTGGTTCTCCTGGCCGACCAGCGCGCTCTTCTGGCTGATCCAGTAGTCGGCCGCCTCGTCGAGCGAGGCGGCCGCGCCCTCCTCGCCGTACCCGGTGGTGTCGTGCACCTCCAGGACGCAGATCAGCCGGTTCTGCTTGCACAGGGAGATCACGTCGGCGACGTCGTCCGACGGACCCCACCGCTTGCCGCTGCCCAGCACCACGCGCACGGTGTTGGCCCCGAGCGCCTTGATGTCGGCGAACGCGGAGGTCCGGCCCGTGTACCAGACGTGCGGATGGTTGACGCCGCGCATGACGAACTTCTGGCCGCCCGCCTCGACGATGTCCGTGCCGCTGATGTGGAGGCCCACGGCCGCGTGCGCCGGTTGGACGGACGTGAGCATGACGGCGCACAGGGCTACGGCCATGGCGACGAGTGCCGCGCCGGCCGCGTGAAGCCGCCGTATGGATCTCATCGGATCTCCTCGCTGGTTTTTGTGACACTCGGCGACGCGCCGACGATCGGGGGGTCACAGGAACGCCTCCAGAATGTAGGCAGCACCGCTGCCCCTGTACAGCCGCGGCCGCGCCGGTCCGCGGGCGGTCACGGGGCCGGGTCCGTTCCGGTGCACGTCGGGGCGATGGTGAGCTGGCCGAATGTTTTCGGAGCACGGCGGGGAGAGCGCCTCGGCGATTCCGCCGCGTCTCGTCAGGCCATGAAAATTCCACGCCGGGCGAATGCCGCGGCACGACGGTGGCGCCGGGGTGTCCGCACAGCGGGTGGGGAGCCGGGTGAGCGTCAAGGCGCCCCCGGCGAGTGAGGTGACGCTCCTCAGACTGCGCGGGTAGGGCCTGTCCGCCGGGGAGGGGACCGGAGGTCCCGGGGCCGCGTAGGCCCGGTGCTCTCGGTGCTCTCGGTGTTCTCGGTGCCTCGAACGCCTTGGGGACGCCCCGGGTGCCTCGGGCGTGTCAGTTCCCGCGGTCGCGGCGGTGCCGGACGCCGTTCAGGGCCCAGCGGCGCAGTACGGCCGCCGCCAGCGGCACCGGGACCGTGCCCGCGCCGAGCCCGACGTCGACCAGCAGGTCGAACACCTCCTTGCGGCGGGCCGCGGTGTCGATCGCCGCGTCGATGAACCCGGGCCGCTGGGAGGCCAGCGCGAGCACGTCGGTGGTGCGCAGGTGCCGCCCGAGAGCCTTGCCCAGACCACGCCGGTAGGCCGGCAGCGGATCGCCGGCCGCCTCCACCGCGGCCTCCCCGGCGAGACGGCCCGAGACGAGCGCGTAGTAGATGCCCTCGCCGGTGAGCGGGTTGATCAGCCCGGCGGCGTCGCCGGCGAGCAGAACCCGTCCCGAACCCGGCCTGGGCCGGCCGGGGGAGAGCGGCAGGTGGTGGGCGCGCAGGTCGCGGGCGCGCAGGTCGGGCAGGAGCTCGGCGAGCCGGCCGTGCAGCACCTCGCGGCCCGGCAGGCCGGTGGCGTGCAGCCGGGGCAGCAGCATCCCGTATCCGATGTTGGCGGTGCCGTCGCCGATCGGGAACGACCACGCGTACGCGGGCCACCCGTCCCGCTGCATGAAGATGGACTGCACGTCGTCGTCGGCGGGGACGTCGGCGTAGCCGCGCACCGCGATCGCGGTGTGCCGGTCGGGTGACGGCGGGACGCCGATGAGGCGCCGGACGGCGGAGTTGGCGCCGTCGGCCGCGACCACGGCGCGGGCGGTGACGGTGCCGTCGAGGACGACGTGGCCGTTCCGGGCGGCCAGCGCGCGCACCTGGTGACGGCGGACCTCCACGCCGCGGGCCCGCGCGGCGTCGACGAGGCGGGCGTCGAAGACCTTGCGGGGGACGACGTGGTTGGGCCGGGCCGAGGTGGCCGAGACGCGCGCGCCGCCGGGGGAGACCACGGCCAGGCGCTGCGTCGGCCGGTAGTCGGCGATCAGGTCGGGCAGGCCCAGCAGGGCGAGCTCGTCGCGTCCGTGCGCGGCGATGCCGTCGCCGCAGGCCTTGTCGCGCGGGAAGTCGGCCCGGTCCAGCAGGAGCACCCGCGCGTCCGGCCGGAGCTGCCTCGCGCGCAGCGCCGCCGCCGCCCCGGCGGGCCCGCCGCCGACCACCACCAGATCCCAGACGTCGTCCACCCCGCTGAGCCTTCCCCGTACGCCCGGCCGGAACCTCTCGCGAGCCCGCGTTCCGCCCGCCGCCCACCGGACGGCACGATCGCCGGGGCCGGACCGCCCCGGACGGCCCGGCCCGCCCCGGGCCGACCCGGGCCGGCCCCAAACCGGGCCGGCCCCGGGCGGGCCCGGGCGGGGCGGGGCGCCGAGGGGGGCGCCTTCGCGGGACGGGCGTCAGAGGCGGCGCAGCGCGGGGAGCAGTTCCCTCTCCGACCAGTCGAAGAACGCGCCCTGGTGCTCGTGACCGATCTGGACCAGGGCGACGTGGGTGAAACCGGCGTCGGTGAAGGCGCGGAACGCCTCCACCACCGCGTCCACGTCGGAGCCGCAGGGCACCTTCTCCGCCACGTCCTCGGGCCGCACGGTCTGGGCGGCGGCGTCGAAGTTGACCGGGGCGGGAAGCTCGGCCATGACCTTCCAGCCCGGTACCGACCAGCGCCAGAGCCGGTGCGCTCGCTCCTTGGCGGCCTCCGGGTCGGGGTCGTAGCAGATCGGGAGCTGGCCGTAGACGGGCTTGTCCGTGCCGCCCTCCGCGGCGAACAGGCGTACCAGATCCGCGTCGGGCTCCGTCGCGACGAGGGCGTCCCCGTGTTCGGCGGCGATCCTGCCGGACTGCCCGCCCGAGGCGGCGATCGCCAGCGGGACGGGGTGGTCCGGCCGGTCGAAGAGCTTGGCCGAGTCGACGTCGAAGTACTCGCCGCGGTAGGTGACGTAGCCTCCCTCGAACAGCTCCCGGATGATCTGTATGGCCTCCCTGAACATGCCGTGCCGGGTGTCGGCCGAAGGCCAGCCCTGCCCGACCACGTGCTCGTTGAGGTTCTCCCCGGCGCCCAGCCCCAGCGTGAAGCGCCCCTCGCTCAGCACGCCCATGGTCGCCGCCTTCTGCGCCACCACCGCCGGGTGGTAACGCATGATCGGGCAGGTCACGTACGTCATCAGCGGCAGGCTCCGGGTGGCCTGGGCCGCCGCGCCGAGCACCGACCAGGCGTACGGGGAGTGCCCCATCTCCTCCAGCCACGGGAAGTAGTGGTCGGAGATGACCGCGTAGTCGAAGCCGATCCGCTCGGCCGTGACCACGTCCTCGACGAGCTGCCGGGCTGGGGTCTGCTCGCACATCATCGTGTAACCGATCTTTGCCATACCCGGCCCCTACCCCGCTCCTCTCGGGCATCGCCCGGAGAACCGACAATTTCGTCCTCTTTTACGCTTCGCCCGCCCCGCCCCGAGGACCGGTTCGGGCCCGTCGTCGATCCGCTCAACCCCGAGGGCCGTTCGGGCTCGCCGCCGACCCGCCCGGCCCCGGGGACCGTTCGGGCTCGCCGCCGCCCCTCAGTACCGGGCGCTGTTCGGGCTCGCCGCCGATCCGCTCAGCACCGAGGGCCGTTCGGGCTCGCAGCAGACGAGCGGCACCGCCGAGGCCGGGACCATGTCGAGCTGAACGGTCTGGCGGGGCAGCAGGAAGTCCAGCAGCCAGCTCCCGGCGATCCGCCCCCGGCCGTGCGGCACGGCGAGCAGGTGGTAGGCGCGGGTGACGATCTTGGCCGTCAGGCCCGACAGCGGCACGCCCAGCGGGTTCGCGGCCGCCGCGGCGCCGCCCAGGTCGACCAGGAACCCGAGGTCGCCGTGCCGGTACGGCTGCAGCTCCCCGTGCCCGTAGGAGGCGGCGATGTTGCGGGCGACGCGCTTGCCCTGGCGTTCGGCGTGCTGGGCGGTCATCGGGGTGTACTCGCCCGGCCGGGTGAGGTCCGGTACGGCGGCCGCGTCGCCGCAGGCGTAGACCCCCCGGTGGCCGGGCACCCTCAGGTACTCGTCGACCAGCAGCCGTCCCCGCTCGGTGGGCAGCCCCAGCGCCTCCACCATCGGGTCCGGCCGCACGCCGACGCACCAGATCAGCGACCGGGTCGGCACGAACTCCCCGTCGGAGAGCCTGACGCCCTCCGGCGTCGCCTCGGCCACGCCGGTCCCGGTGCGGATCTCCATGCCCCGCCCCGTCAGGGTCCGGTGCGCCGTCGTCGACAGGTGCTCGTCGAGTTCGGGCAGGATGCGCGGGGCGATGTCGGCGAGGATCCAGCGCAGGGGCTGGTCGCGCAGGTGCGGTCGCGCGTCGCGCAGGTCCCGGGTGAGGAGCTGGCCCTGCGCCGCCACCTCGGTGCCGGTGTACCCGGCGCCGACCACCACGAAGGTGCACCGCGCCCGCCGTTCCCCGGGGTCGGTGGAGGTGTCGGCGAGCTCGATCTGGCGGATCAGGTGATCGCGCAGGTAGATCGCCTCGGCGATGCTCCGGAAGCCGTGGGCGTGCTCGGCGACACCGGGTACGGGCAGCAGTTTGTTGACGCTGCCGACCGTGATCACCAGGCGGTCGTAGCCCAGCTCGCGGCGCCCGCCCTCGGAGTCGACGCACGTCACCCGGCGCGCGTCGAGGTCGACACCCTCCACCGTGGCGAGCAGGTGCCTGACACCGGGACGGTCGCCCGCCAGCGGGATCGCCACCTTGCGCGGATCGAGGATCCCCGCCGCGACCTCCGGCAGCAGGGGCAGGTAGAGGAAGTAGTCGGTCGGGTTGATCAGCACGATCTCGACGGCACCTTTGGCGATCTTGGAGAGCGTGCGGACGGCGGTGAAGCCCGCGAACCCTCCCCCGATCACGACGACTCGCTGTCGCTTGGTCATCAGGGTCGCTCCTTTCGACGCTCCGTTTCCAGCGGCGTGCCCTGTATGCCCCCCGGTCAAGCACGACGGACCGGTCCTCGTCGTCCGCGCGGCCCCGGCCGTGCCGGTGGGGAACCGGCCGGGACCGATCCGGTACGGGGGTGGTAATCCGCAGGTCAGAGCGTGGACAAGATGATCCGGCGGGCGAGTGGGAGCCGTCTTCCGGGGGGATGGCCGGGGGCAGGGCGGTGCGGGGCGGGTGCCGGCGCGGGACGAGCCGGTTCGGACCGTCGTGGGACGAGCTGGTTCGAAGGGAGTGAGCCGTGACGACCTCCGAACGGTCGCGTGAGGAACCGCTGACCTCACCGCTGGCGCCGCGCAGGAGCGCGCCGGGCTCGATCGTCGTGAACTGGCTCACGAGCACCGACCACAAGGTGATCGGGTACATGTACCTGATCACGGCGTTCCTGTTCTTCCTGTTCGCCGGGCTGATGGCGCTGGTCATCAGGGCCGAGCTCGCCCAGCCCGCGATGCAGCTCGTCAGCCAGGCGCACTACAACCAGCTCTTCACCATGCACGGCACGCTGATGCTGCTGCTGTTCGCCACCCCGCTGTTCGCCGGGTTCGCCAACGTGATCATGCCGCTGCAGATCGGCGCCCCCGACGTCGCCTTCCCCCGGCTCAACATGCTGAGTTTCTGGCTGTTCCTGTTCGGCGGGCTGATCGCCAGTTCCGGGTTCTTCACCGACGGGGGCTCGGCCGACTTCGGCTGGACCGGGTACCCGCCGCTGTCGACCGCCTCCTACTCCCCGCAGTACGGCAGCGACCTGTGGATCATGGGGCTGGTGATGTCCGGCCTGGGCACGATCCTGGGCGCGGTCAACTTCATCACCACGATCATCTGCATGCGCGCCCCCGGCATGACGATGTTCCGGATGCCGATCTTCACCTGGAACACGCTGCTGACCAGCGTGCTGGTGCTGATGGCCTTCCCGGTGCTGGCCGCGGCGCTGCTGGGGCTGGAGGCGACCCGCCGGTTCGGCGCGCACATCTTCGACCCGCGCAACGGCGGGGTGCTGCTGTGGCAGCACCTGTTCTGGTTCTTCGGCCATCCCGAGGTCTACGTCATCGCGCTGCCGTTCTTCGGCATCATCACCGAGGTCATCCCGGTCTTCAGCCGCAAGCCCATCTTCGGCTACATCGGCCTGGTCGGCGCCACCATCGCCATCACCGGCCTGTCGATGACCGTGTGGGCCCACCACATGTTCCCCACCGGCCAGGTGCTGCTGCCGTTCTTCTCCTTCATGTCCTTCCTCATCGCCATCCCCACGGGGGTGAAGTTCTTCAACTGGATCGGCACCATGTGGCGCGGCCACATCGTCCTGCAGACCCCCATGCTGTTCGTCATCGGTTTCCTGGTGACCTTCCTGCTGGGCGGCCTGACCGGCGTCATCCTGGCCTCCCCTCCACTGGACTTCCACGTGCACGACTCCTACTTCGTGGTCGCGCACTTCCACTACGTGGTCTTCGGCACCGTGGTGTTCGCCATGTTCGCCGGTTTCTACTTCTGGTGGCCCAAGATGACCGGCAAGATGCTCAACGAGCGTCTGGGCAAGTGGCACTTCTGGACGTTGTTCATCGGTTTTCACACCACCTTCCTGGTCCAGCACTGGCTGGGCGCCCGTGGCATGCCACGCCGCTACGCCGACTACAGCCAGCTGGACGGCTTCACCGGCCTGAACGTGGTCTCCTCGATCGGCGCGCTGCTGCTGGGCGCCTCGACGCTGCCGTTCATCTACAACCTGTGGTACACCGCCCGGCACGGGGAGCGGGTGACCGTGGACGACCCCTGGGGGTACGGCAACTCGCTGGAGTGGGCCACCTCCTGCCCGCCGCCCCGGCACAACTTCCTGTCGATCCCCTCCATCCGCTCCGAACGCCCCGCCTTCGACCTGCACCATCCCAGGACGGCCATGCAACCGCGCCAGCTCGACCCGACCGAGCCCTCCGAGGAGATCTGACCGTCCACCTCAGGGAGACGCGGCCGGTCCTCCGAAGGGATCCGGCCGTCCACCCCGGGGAGACGCGGCGGGCTCTCCGGGGGGATCCGCCCGGGGGACGCGACCCGCCCTTTCGTCCTTCTCCGCCGCCTCAGCCGGGGGTCGTCGCGCGGCGCAGGGCGATCCGGGTGGTCTCCTCGGGGTAGGGGGACCGGCGCACGGCGTCGGCGGAGGAGACGAGCCCCGCGGTCACCTCCTCGCACAGCCGGGCGAGGGCGGCGATCTCCGCCTGCTGCGCGGCCACGAACGCGCGGCCCACCGGATCGCCGTGACCGGGGACGAAGGTGACCGCCGGAACGGCCTCCTCCCCGGCGGTGGCGCCGGGTCCGGTCGTACCGGGGCCGGGTCCGGTCGAGCCGGAGTCGGGGCCGAAGTCAGGCCCGGTCGTGCCGGGACCGGGACCGGCACCGGAGCCGGGGAGGGCGAGCAGTGCGGCGACGGTGGCGGGCCACTCCAGGGGGTAGGCGTCCTCGTAGGCGGGCGGGGCGCCGTTCTCCACCAGGTCCCCGGCGAAGACCACCCCGGCGTCCGGCACGTGGACCACCAGGTCGTTCCCGGAGTGGCCGCGGCCCAGGTGGGCCAGGACGATCCGGCGACCGCCGACGACCAGTTCCGTCCGGCCGGTCACGAGGTGGTCCGGCGGGACGATCTCGGTCCTCTCGATGTCACCGGCGACGTCCTCGCGTCCCAGGTCCCGGTAGTACCCGGCCCACTGCCGCCTGGCGCGGTCGCCGTCGCGGATCAGGTCGGCGCGGCAGTCCGCGTGCCCCCACACGGGACCGCCGGGAAACGACCGGGTGCCGAAGGCGTGGTCGAAGTGCGAGTGGGTGATCGCCACCGTCCAGGGGGCGGCGGTGATCCGCCGGACCTCGGCGGCCAGCTCGGCTCCCTGCCGCTCGTCCCCGCGGGTGTCGACCACCAGGCAACCGCCCTCACCCACGACCAGCCCCACCGACAGGTCCAGCTCGTCATACCGCCGTACCAGCACCCGGTCGGCCACCTCGGCCCATCGCCCTTCCACGGGTCGTATTCTGCCCCCGGGCGGGGCGGGGCGGGGCGGGGCGGGCACGCCGGGCCGGTGCCCGTCCCCACGCGGGGAGCCGGTCTCAGCGAAGCTTCGCGAAGAACTCGCGGACGTCGTCGACCAGCAGGTCCGGTGCCTCCATCGACAGGAAGTGACCGCCCCGCTCCAGTTCGGTCCAGCGCACCACGTTGTGGTCGCGCTCGGCCCAGCGGCGGATCGTGACGTCGTGGGCGGAGACCAGCACGCCGGTCGGCACCGTCCCGCGCCGCGGGGGCCAGCCGCCCGCGCCCCCGTCCCAGCCGCCGGCGTCCGCGGTGCCGGTGGCCGTGGCCGTGGCCGTGGCGTGCGCGAGGGTGTCGTCGGCGGTCCCGTCCCACGCGTTCGCGGAGATCTCCTCGTAGTAGATCTGCGCCGACGATCCGGCCGTGCCGGTCAGCCAGTACAGCGAGACGTCGGTCAGGATGCGGTCGCGGTCGACGCTCTCCTCGGGCAGTCCCTCCTCGGGGTCGGTCAGCTCCTTGAACTTCTCCACGATCCAGGCGAGCTGGCCGACGGGCGAGTCGTGCAGTCCGTACGCCACCGTCTGCGGACGCTTGGAGTTGCACTGCAGGTAGCCGTCGTTGAAGTTCTCCATCGCGTGCCAGCGCCGCTGCTCGACCTCGGTCAGGCCGTCCATCTCTCCCTCGGCGCCGACCGGGAAGGTCAGCAGGGCGTTGACGTGCATTCCGATCACGCGGTCGGGGGCCCGGGCCCCCATCCGGGGGGCGACCCACGCGCCGGTGTCGTAACCGTGGACGCCGTAGCGCCCGTACCCGAGCCGCTCCATCAGCCGTACGAAGATCCCGGCCATCCGGTCCGCGTTCATGCCCGGCCCGGCCAGCGGCGTGGAGAACCCGAAACCCGGCAGCGACGGGACCACCAGGTGGAAGGCCGTGGCGGGGTCGCCGCCGTGGGCACGGGGGTCGGCGAGCGGGCCGACGACGTCGAGGAAGTCCACGACCCCTCCCGGCCAGCCGTGCAGCAGGACCAGCGGGACGGCGTCGGGCTCGGGGGAGCGTACATGCAGGAAGTGGACGTTCTGCTCGTCGATGACCGTGACGTACTGCGGGAGCCTGTTGAGCTCGGCCTCGTGCGCCCGCCAGTCGTACTCGGTCCGCCAGTACTCGGCGAGGTCCTTCAAATAGGCGACGGGCACTCCCCGGCTCCATCCGGCTCCGGGCAGCTCGTCCGGCCAGCGGGTGCCGGCCAGCCGCGCCCTCAGGTCGTCGAGCCGGGACTGCGGGATGTCGACGCGAAAAGGGCGCACGTCCTCGTGCGAGGTGTTCGTCATGCCGGTGAATCTGCCAGCCGCTTAGGACGGTATCGCTCCTAAGCGCGTGGCATCCTTGGCGGCGTGACGGAGATCTCGGTGACCTCGGCGCGGCTGCTCACGCTGCTGTCGCTCCTGCAGACGCGCCCCGAGTGGTCCGGCGCCGAGCTCGCCGGCCGCCTGGGCGTCTCCGGGCGTACGGTCCGCAGGGACGTCGAGCGGCTGCGCGGGCTCGGCTACCCGGTGCACGCCGTCCAGGGCACCGCCGGGTACCGGCTGGGGGCGGGCGCGTCGCTGCCGCCGCTGCTGCTCGACGACGACGAGGCGATCGCCGTGGCGGTCGGCCTGCGCACGGCGGCGGGCGGCCCGGTCACCGGGATCGAGGAGACCTCCCTGCGGGCGCTCGCCAAGCTCGAACAGGTGCTGCCCTCCCGGTTGCGCCACCGGGTGAACACGCTGCAGACGGCGACCGTCCGGGTCGGCGCGGGCGGGCCCGCGGTGAGCCCGGACACGCTGATGGCGATCGCCGACGCCTGCCGCCGCCGCGAACGGCTGCGCTTCGACTACGCCGCGCCGCGGGGACGCTCCGGCGGCTCCGGCGGTGGCGGGGACGGGGACGGGGACGGTGGTGACAGCGGTTCCGGCGGTCCCGGTGGTGGCGGTGGCGCCACGGTCAGGTCGGTCGAACCGCACAGCCTGGTCAGCTTCGGCCGGCACTGGTACCTCGTGGCCTGGGACACCGGCCGCGAGGACTGGCGCACCTTCCGGGTGGACCGGCTGACCCCCCGTACCCCCACCGGGCCGCGGTTCGCGCCCCGGCCGCCGCCGGACGGCGACGTCGCGGCCTACCTGGCGCGCCGACTGTCGTCACGGGCGTGGCCGGTGCAGGCGACGGTCACGCTGCACGAGTCCGCCGAGGCCGTGGCCGACCGGGTGTGGCCGGGCATGGGCGTCGTCGAGGCCGTCGACGAGGCGAGCTGCCTGCTGCACGTCGGCGCCGACACCCCGTCCGCGCTGGTCTGGATGATCACTTCGGTGGACGCCGCCTTCACCCTGGTCAGCGGGCCGCCGGAACTCGCCGTGGCCCTGCGCGCCCAGGCCGAGCGGTGCCTGCGCGCCCTGGGGGAGGGTTGAGGCGGCCTGGCCGACATGGCCGGGGCCGGTCGGGGCCGGGACGGTCCGCGCCGAGGCGGCCGGGTCTCAGGCCAGGACGCGGCCGACCATCCGCGCGTACATCCGCCCCGGGCTCGGCACCGACGACGGGTGCAGGAAGCCCGGGAGCATGGGCAGGTCCACCGCGAACGGCTGCAGGCGCTCGTAGAGCACGTCGGCACCGGCGGGACGTCTGTCCGGGTCCTTCTCCAGCAGGTCGGCGACGAGGCGGTCCAGCTCGGGCGGGACCCCGGTCACCCGGGGCGGGCGCTCCTTCACCTGGCGTTCGAACACGGCGTACTCGGTGGGACCGGTGAAGAGCTGCCGCCCGGTCAGCATCTCGTGGATCACGCAGCCGAGGGCGTACAGGTCGCTGCGCGGGCCGGACAGGCCGCTCTGGATCTGCTCGGGCGCCATGTAGGACGGGGTGCCGAGGATCTGGCCCACCCGGGTGAACTGGGCCGAGTCGGCCTCGCGCAGCACGGCCAGGCCGAAGTCGAGGACCTTCACGCTCCCGTCCGGGCAGAGCATCAGGTTGGTCGGCTTCAGGTCGCGGTGGTAGATGGAGAGCGTGTGGGCGGCCGTCAGCACCGCGCACGCCTGCGCGGCGATCGCCGCGGCCCAGGGCACCGGGAGCGGGCCGTGCTCGCTGACCACGTCGGCCACGGTGACGCCCTCGATGAACTGCATCACCTGGAACAGCCGCTGGTCGAAGGTGCCGAAGTCGTACAGGACCGGCGCGCCCGGGTGTTCCAGCCTGGCCAGGATGCGGGCCTCGCGCAGGAAACGGCGCTTGAGCTCCTCGTCGGGGCCGGTGAGGAACCTCAGGAACTTGACGGCCACCCTGCGGTCGAGGTGCCTGTCGTGGGCGCCGTAGACGGCCCCCATGCCCCCCTGGCCGAGCGGGAGGTCGTCGAGCACGTATCGGTCGCCGATGACCATCGACCCTCCCATCGACGTGCGGGGTGTCACGCCCCTTGGTCGCACGGCCGTAGATGACCGTCGACCAGTCCGTCAAAGCCTAGCCGGATCAGCGTTTCCCCCAGCGTCCTCGTCGCCCGGAGCCGATCCTCCAGCTCGAACAGTTCGCGGAAGGCCGTGCCGTACATCCGCTGGTCGGCCAGGGGCAGCATGGGCACCCGCGCCCGCCGCACGTCCAGGCGGCTGGAACCGGCGTGGACCCTGGTCCCGTCGGCCGAGCGCAGGAAACCGGCGAGGAAAGCCGAGTCGAGCCGCTGCGGATCGACCCGGTACAGCGTGAGCTGCGGGCCGAGCGCCGCGCCGCTCTGCGTGATCACCCTGACCGCGCCCAGCACGCTGGTCACCACGTCCCCGGGCCTGATCATGACCAGCGCCGGGTCGAGGACGGTGCGACCGGAGGGGGACGCGCCCGCCGCGGTGTCGTCGGCCGTCAGCACCGGCAGCGGGCCGTCGCCGGCCGACATCCGGGGCGGGGCCTGCAGGATCGTGATCAGGCCCGCCTTGGCCAGCTCGCCGACGGTGGTGGTCGGCAGGTCCTGGCGCTCGGAGAGCGGCTCCAGGACGGGGGTGGCGTCCGGCAGCGTGGCCGAGGTCGCCCTGAACCTGTCCAGGGCGTCGGTGAAGTCGCGCAGGAAGTCCGGGCCGCCCTGCTGCGGGCGGTGCCTGGCCGGGGTCAGGTCGACCTCGTCGTCGAGCAGGTCGATGATGCGCACCGTGCGGCCGTGACCGGACGGTTCGGCCTCGGGGTCGTCCAGGTACGAGCGCCAGGCCGGTTCCACCACCGACAGGTCCTCGGAGGCGTCCACCACCAGCAGCCGGGACGGCGGCCGTCCCCCGTCGGGACGGCGGAGCATCCACAGGTCCGGGCCGCCGGGCGCCAGCGTCACCACCGCCCGCAGCGCCCCGGCGCGGAGCAGGTTGCCGCGGATCCGCTTGCCGGGACGCCGGCCGGCCGCCGCGGCGGGCATCAGGATCGCCACCAGCCCGCCCGGCCGCACGTGCGCCAGGCAGTGCTGCACCCAGGCGAGCTCGGACTCCCCGCGCGGCGGCAGCCCGTACTCCCAGCGGGGGTCCCCGGCGAGGTCCTCGTGACCCCACACCCGCTCGTTGAACGGCGGGTCGCAGACCACGGCGTCGGCCGTCCGGTCGGCCAGGCCGTCCTCGCGCAGCGAGTCGCCGGCGACGACCCGCGCGCCGGCGCCGCGGAGCAGCAGCCGCACCGCCGTGATCAGCGCGCTCGTCTCGTTGATCTCCTGCCCGGCCAGGACGGTCCTGCGGTGCTTCACGGCGTCCGCGCCCAGCAGCAGGGTCCCGACACCGCACGCGGGGTCGAGGACGACGCCCCCGCTCCCGGTGGTCAGCCGGACCATTAGCGCGGCCACGTCGCCCCTGGTCACCGAGAGCTGCCGGGAGTGGGCCTCGACGTAGCGCTCGCACAGGAACTCGAACGCCTCCAGCGGGCCGCGTTCGGCGGCGAACTCGGCGACCAGCCGCAGGAGCGTCAGGTCCTCCAGGCGGGGGTCGGCCGAACCGGGAAGGTCGGTGGTCACCTCGGCCGCGCGGGTGAGAGACTTCACGCCATGATCACGCCAGTCGGCGGGCGCGCGGCGCAGGAACAGCAGGAACGCGCCGACCCGGGCCACCAGCTCGCCCAGCCTGAGATCGTCGACCGAGGTGCGCATCCGCTGCCAGACCAGGTCGCCGAGCGAGACCTCGAACGACTTGCCGTTCGCGCGCAGCCATCCGGCGACCTCGGGCAGTGAGAAGAGAGGGCTGGAGGCGGTGCCGCCCACCGGCTGGGGAAAGTCCTCGTGACGGCGGCGCCAGTTGCTCACCGCCGCCCTCCCGACCCCGGCGAGGCGGGCGATGTCGCCCGCGTTCACGGTGACCTCCTGGCTCTCCTCCATGAAGGGCCACAGTAGTTGACTGTGCCGCGACGGTCTACAAGGACTTTGCTTGTGAAGTGCTTCAACCAATGATTTACTGCCCTCATGGCACTGAACCAACCACTGGCACTGCGCTACGCGGCCCGCTCGGACGTGGGTGTCCGGCGCGAGGCGAACGAGGATTCGGGCTACGCGAGCGTGCGCCTGCTCGCCATAGCCGACGGCATGGGCGGCCATGCGGGTGGAGAGGTCGCCAGCTCCCTAGCGGTCACCGCCATGGCGGCGCTGGACGAGACCCTGCCCGGCGAGGGCGTCGACCTGCTCGCCGCGCTCAAGGGCGTCGCCAGGGACGTGAACCACACGCTGCGCGAGATGAGCGAGCAGGACCCCACGCTCCGCGGCATGGGCACCACCCTGACCGCCATGCTCTGGGACGGTGCCACCTTCGCCCTGGCGCACGTGGGTGACTCACGGGCCTACATGCTGCGCGACGGCGCCCTCTACCAGATCACCCACGACCACACCCTGGTCCAGTCACTGGTGGACGAGGGGCGCATCACGCCGGAGCAGGCGGCCGAGCACCCGCGCCGGTCGATGGTGCTGCGGGTGCTGGAGGGCACCGGCGACGGCGAGCTGGACCTGTCGCTGCGCGAGGCCTACCCCGAGGACCGCTACCTGCTCTGCTCCGACGGCCTGACCGCCGTGGTCGGCCCGGAGACGCTGTTCAACACGCTGACCGAGATCTCCGACCCGGACGAGGCCGTCCGCCGGCTGATCGACCTGGCCAACCGTGGCGGCGGCCCCGACAACATCACCTGCATCGTGGCCGACTTCGCGGCGCCCACCGCCTCCACCCCGGCGGTCCCGGCCGTCGTGGGGGCCGCCGCCGAGAGGAGACACTCTCCCTCCGAGCCCTGAGCCCCGAGTCCCGAGCCTCGGGTGTCCGGATGTCCTGGCGCCGAGCCTCGGCCACGGGCTAGGAGCCCCGAAGCCGAGCCCGCGGACCGCGACCACCGGACCCCGGGCGCCGCGTCGCGGGCGAGGGGCGAGGACGGGCGGCGCTCACGGCCCGGCGGTGCCCGTCATGCCCTCACAGGTCCTTCACCCCGTCCTCACCAGGTCTCACCGGTGATGCGCTCGTACGCCTCGACGTAACGTGCCCGGGTGACCTCCACGACCTCCGCGGGCACCTCGGGCGCGGGCTCCCTGCGGTCCCAGCCGGTGCCGGTGGCCCAGTCGCGCACGTACTGCTTGTCGAAGGAGAACTGCGGACGGCCCGGCTCCCACCGGTCGGCGGGCCAGAAGCGGGAGGAGTCGGAGGTCAGCACCTCGTCACCGAGCGTCAGCGTGCCGTCGGCCGCCCGCCCCAGCTCGATCTTGGTGTCGGCGATGATCACTCCTCGCCCGGCGGCGAGCTCCGACCCGCGCCGGTAGATCTCCAGCGTGATCCGCCGGAACTCCTCCGCGGCCCCGGCGCCCTCCAGGGCGACCACGTCCTCGAAGGCGATGGGCTCGTCGTGCTCTCCCAGCGGGGCCTTGGTGCTGGGGGTGAAGATCGGTTCGGGGAGCCGGGAGCCGTCGACCAGGCCCGGCGGGAGCGGCACGCCGGAGACCGACCCGCCCGCCAGGTACTCCTTCAGGCCGCCGCCGGTCAGGTAGCCGCGCGCGACGCACTCGACCTTCGCCATCTCCAGCCGCCGGCACCGCACGGCGCGCCCCTCGAACCCGGCCGGCACGTCGGTCGCGGAGATCACGTGGTTGGGCACGATGTCGGCGAGCCGCTCGAACCACCAGAGCGAGAGCCGGGTGAGGATCTTCCCCTTGTCGGGGATGGGCGTGGGCAGGATCACGTCGTACACCGACACCCGGTCGGACGCCACGAGGACGATGTCCCCGCGGTCCTCGTAGACGTCGCGGACCTTCCCGGAATGAAGAAGCTTCACTGCGTTCCCTGCTCTCGCACGGCCCGGCGACCCCCCGCGGGTCACCGGTCATCGACCGCCCGCCCACCGTATTGGACGCGCTCCGGCCGCCGTGCCGGGAGGTCGGGCCGTCGAGGGTCAGGTGGTCGGCGCGATCAGGCCCAGCAGACGGCAGCAGCGCAGCACGGCGCCGGCGTCCCCGTCGAGGCGGAGCCTGCCCAGCACGACGGCCTCCAGCGGGTCGAGACGGCCGGCCCCGATCTCCACGAAGGTGATCGCGTCGGTGACGGCGAGCAGGTCGGGGGAGACGGCGCGGCCGGGTGTGATCCGGGCGGCCCCTCCCGTGACCTCCAGGTGGAAGACCTCCTCGCGCCCGTCCCTGCCCGAGATCTGGAACTGGTAGCACTCGTCGGGGCCGTCCGGGGACGGCGTGCCCATCATGGCCTCCACCGCGACCAGCGACCACTCCGGGCGGACCTCGTCCTGCGGGTCGGGCTCGGCCAGCAGCGGCATGCCCCACCGCGCCAGGCCGAGCACCACGGGGCGGAGCGACTGGCCGATCTCGGTCAGCCGGTAGCGACGGGCGCGGCCGTCCGGGTCGGAGGTGAGCTGTTCCACCACCCCCGCCTCGCCCAGCAGCCTCAGCCTCACGGCCAGCAGGTTCGTGCCGATGCCCGGCAGGTTGGACAGCAGCTCGTTGTAGCGGCGCGGCGCGACCAGCAACTCCCTGACGATGAGCAGGGTCCACCGCTCGCCGATCACGTCGAGGGCCGCGGCCAGGCCGCAGTACTGCCCGTAGTGTCTGCGACCTTCCTTCATCTGGGTGACTTTACTCGCGTTTGGTATAGCGATGAACGCTCACCGGCGGGTGAACAGCGCCTGGATCAGATAGGGCATCGCGAGTTCCTGGAAGTCGAGCTCGGGGTGGTGGTCGTTGATGGCGCCCTCGAAGACGAGGATGCCGAGCAGCGGGAAGATGAACAGGGGGTCGGCGTGCAGCCCGTGGCGGCGCTGCAGCTCGAAGAGGCCCGCGGCGAAGCGGAGCAGGTCGAAGTCGGCGGCGCGGGCGCCGGTGACCGAGTCCACCAGGGCGACCATCTCGGCGGTGAACGCGGCGGCGTCCAGCCCGGCCGGGTGCCGGGCGGTGGAGAGCACGATCTCGGCGCAGCGCCGCCCGTTGCCGGTGCCCATGCGGAAGAAGAACTCGGTGAAGGCCCGCCGCGCGCTCTCGGGGAGGCGGACCACGAAACCCGCGTCGATCATCTGGACCGTGCCGTCGGGCATCGGGTAGAGGTTGCCCGGGTGCAGGTCGCAGTGGACCAGGCCGTCCAGGAAGAGGATCTTGTAGATGCCCGACAGGGCCGTCTCCACCGCGCGGACCGACGCCTCGGGTCCCAGCTCGGCGGGGGAGAGCCTTCTCAGGCCGGGCAGGTAGTCCATCACGAGCAGCCCGCGGGAGGTCCTGGCCACGTCGGCCAGGCCGGGGTGCGGCAGCGGCACCCGGATCCCCTCGACGGCCTCCAGGGCCGCCGAGAGCCGCACCAGCGAGGCCGCCTCGGCGGTGAAGTCGAGCTGCCCGGCGACCGCCTCCGACATCTGGCGGACCGCGGCCACCGCGGGCAGTCCCCGCATCAAGGGGGTGCGGGCGAGCAGCGCGGTGCCCCAGGCGAGCAGCCGCAGGTCGGCGGCGACGATCCGCTCGACGCCCGGTCTGCGGAGCTTGACCGCCACCTCGGTGCCGTCGAGCAGGGTCGCCCGGTAGACGCAGGCGATGCTGCCCGAGGCCACCGCCTCGGCGTCGAAGCGGGCGAAGACCGTCTCCGGCGGGGCGCCGAGCCGGGCCTCCAGCAGCGCGCGGGCGGTCCTCGGGGAGATGGCGGGGACGTCGTCGTACAGGCGGGAGAAGGCGGCGCAGAGCTCGGCGGGGAGCAGGTCGAGCCGGGTGCCGAGCAACTGGGCCAGCTTGACGAAGGTGGGGCCCGCCCGGTGCAGCCGGGTGGCGACCGCGCGTGCGGTCGCGGCGGGCAGGGCGCGGCGCCGGCCGGTCAGGACCGCGACGGCCCACAGGCCGGCGACGCGGGCGGCCACGCCGGCCACCGTACGGGTCACCGTGACGACGCGCCCGGCGACCGTGCCCATGCCCGTGACCGTGCCGGTGCGCGGGGGCGCGCCGGCACGGTCGGCGGCGACGCTGGTCACTCGCTGAACTGGATGAGTTCGACGACGTTGCCGCTCGGGTCGGCGACACCGAAGTAGGGGCCGACGGGGCTCTCCTGCAGGGACTCGTGGAGCAGTTCGGCGCCGGACTCCCGGAGCCTGGCGAACTCGGCCGCGACGTCGGCGACGCCCAGGTTGATCATGATGCACGCGCCGGCCGGGTAGTCGGCCTTGGCGGGGCGCTCGGCGAGCTGCAGCACCAGCCGGGGGCCGTCGTTGACGAGTTCCACGAAGTACGGCGCCCCGGCGTCGGAGCGGACCGCGAATCCGAGGGCGTCGGTGTAGAAGGCCACCGCCTGGGCCATGTCGTGCACGTTCACGCTGATCACCGCGATCCGCGCTGCGTTCTCGGCCATGGGGATCTCCTTGTCCGTCGTTCGGTGCGGGATATTAAAGCTAGATGGTGGGGGCGGGGGCACAAGAGCAGAACTTCACCACCGGTCTACCTATATATGTGGACATTTGATCGTTGAGGCGGGTGGGGAGATCCCTACATTTTGTGGAAGTGACCTACTCGAACCCGAGGTGATCGCGTGGCCGTTCCGCTCCGCAGAAAACTGGCTCACTGCTCCTTTTGCGGTGTGAACGAACTGGCCGCCGTCCCCCTCATCACCGGCACCGGCACCGCCATCTGCGTCGACTGCGCGTACGCCGGGATAGCCGCGGTCGAGGGACGGCGCCGCGCCCGGCAGGCGTCGGGCAGGCTCACCCCCTCGATGCTGGTGGCCCGCCTGGACGAGCACGTCATCGCCCAGGACACGGCCAAGCGGGCGCTGAGCGTGGCCGTCTACAACCACTTCAAGAGGATCGGCAGGATCGGCCCGGGAGAACGTTCGACCCGGCTCGCCAAGTCCAACATCCTGCTGGCGGGCCCGTCGGGGACCGGCAAGACCCTGCTGGCCGAGACGCTCGCCAGGACCCTGGACGTGCCGTTCGTGGTCGCCGACGTCACCTCGATCACCCAGGCGGGCTACGCCGGGGAGGACACCGAGTCCATCTTCCGCCGCCTGGTCACGGCCGCCGACGGCGACATCGCCGCCGCCCAGCACGGCATCGTCTTCCTCGACGAGGTCGACAAGCTCGCCCGGAGGGAGGGCGGCACGCTCGACGTCTCCGGGGAGGGCGTCCAGCAGAGCCTGCTGAAGGTCCTGGAGGGCACCCAGGTCTCCCTGGACCCGCGCGGCGGCGCGGGCGGGGGACCCGCGGGCGGCGAGACGCGCCGGCTGGACACCTCCGACATCCTGTTCATCGCCGGCGGAGCCTTCGTCGGGCTCGACGAGATCGCCGCCGAGCGCGGCGGGTCCCGGGGCATCGGCTTCGCCGCCGACATCGGGGGCGAGCGCGTCCCGGCGCCCGAGGTGGAGCCGCAGGACCTCGTCTCCTTCGGGCTGCTGCCGGAGTTCGTGGGCCGCATGCCGGTGGTGGTCCAGCTCCAGCCCCTCGGCCTGGCCGAGCTCCGCCGCATCGTCTCCGAACCCTCCGGCTCCCTGCTCTCGCAGTACGAGGAGCTGTTCCGGCTCGACGGGCACGTGCTCTCGTTCACCGACGAGGCGCTGGTGGCGGTCGCCACCGCGGCGCACGGCAGGCGGACCGGGGCCAGGGGCCTACGGGCGATCATGGAAAGCACCCTGCTCGGGCTGATGTACGACAGCCCCGACTGGGACCCGGGACGACGCCTCGTCGTGGAGGCCGCCGACGTGCGGGCCGCCGCCGACACGGCGCCCCGTCCGCCGGTCCCGGCACAGACCTCCCCGCCCGCCGAGGCGGGGCGGAACACCGAACACACCGAGCGGCGGGCACCGCTTCCGCGTGTCGTGCAGGCCGCGGCGCCCGACCACCCGGTGTGAACCGTCACCCACGCGAGCGTGGGATCAGCAAGGAGACAACATGACAACCCCCCAGATCGTCAACCCGCTCCCGCTGCAGACCGAGTTCCCCCCGGTCGCCGACGTCGAGTTCCAGCAGTCCGAGCTGAACATCCCGATCGTCTCCGGCGGTGAGGTCAAGGAGATCCTCAAGATGACGGCGGTGCTCCGTCTCGACCGCGGCGCCCCGGTCACCAACGCCGGTGGCCACCGTCAGTTCGAGTTCGCCATCGAGCAGTGGGAGGTGGCCGGCTTCTCCGAGACCTTCGGCGAGTTCGTCACCATCACGCTGTCGGACACCCCGCAGCCGCGCAGCCTGGCCATCGCGCAGCAGGCGGGCAACGACTACCCGGCGATCATCGTCTACAACGCGATCTTCGACGTCTACGTGGGCAAGCGCCGCGTGGCGGAGAAGGTCACCGGCCTCGGTGTCGGCGTCGACGCCTACGAGGTCCCCCCGCGCGTGAACATCCAGTTCCAGAAGGCGTTCCCGCTCGGCCCCGGCATCGAGGCCAGCGCGGGCGCCTGCGCCGAGGAGACCGCCCTGAACGAGGGTGACTTCCAGGCGAAGGTCGACGAGTTCCGTCAGCTGCGCGGCTGAGGACTCGGACAGCCCGGGTGGGCCCGCGGCCGGCGACGGCCGCGGGCCCCCCCCCCGCCCCCCGGGGCCCGGGCCCC
>NZ_JBFABE010000064.1:16117-44689 GCF_040640155.1 Streptosporangium sp. NPDC023615 | reverse complement strand
CAGCCGGAACGCCACCTCCAGCCGGTCGGCCAGGGCGGGCTCGATGCGCTTGAACATGCGGTCCAACTGCCCCGGCACCCCGGCGTGCCGGGTGACCCGGCAGGCGGCGCGCAGCGCCGAGACCGCCTCGGGCGTCGGGTGCTCCTCCACGGCGCGGGCGATCTCGAACAGCAGTGCCTGGGAGGGCAGGGTCCTGGCCGTGGTGGGCGCCACCGCGATCCCGCGCACCAGGCTCTCCAGCAGTTCGGGCAGCCAGGGCTCGTCCCGCAGGAGCGCCAGCCGCACGGCCCGGCCGACGGTCGCCCTCTCCTCGTTCTCGAACGCCTTCTCCGCCGCGTAGGGGATCTCGCCGGCGTGGATCGCCGCGACGCGGGCCTCGGCCGCCTCCAGGGCCGTCCGGGCGAAGTCCGGGTAGCCGGGCAGGCCGCCGAGCCATTCGGTCACGCCGGACGGCGGCGGGACGACGTGATGGGGCTCCTGCCGCACCGCCTCGGCGAACAGGGCCCGCCGCTCCACGTCCCAGCCGAGCGGCACGGCCGCCTCGGCGAGGGTGATCGGCGCGCACCACCCGGCGAGCCAGACGCTCACCTCGGCGTCCATGCCCGCCAGTTCCGCCGCCACCAGCGCGTCGAAGGGGCCGACGGATCGCTCCTCGTCCCGCAGCAGGAATTCGACCAGCTCACGGGCCGGGTCGACCACCCACCGCCGGGCCTGCCCGTCGAGCACGTACCGGATCGACGCCAGGTCCTCGCCGATCCGGACCCGCGTGCCCAGCGCGGCGCTCAGCCGGGAGGTGACGGGCCAGTACGTGGGGTCCTTCGCGGTCCCGGTGATCAGGTCGAGCAGGCGCCGCGCGAGGGGGGAGGGGGGCATGTCGATGGGTTCCTGTCAGGGGTGGGTCCGGGGGAGGGCGGACGGATCGCCGTGGTGGATCTTACGCGCCCGCCGGGCCCCCACCGGGAAGACCGCGGGGTCCTCTCACCGGGCGCCGGGGTGCTCGGCCACGTCGACCGCGGCGGCGGCCAGCGCCAGCACGGGGAAGATCGCGTGTGGCGGCACCCGGTACACCCCCCGCTCGGGCTGCTCGACCAGCCCGGCCGAGGCCAGCGTCTTGAGGTGGTGGTAGAGCTGGCCGGGCGAGGCCAGGTCCAGCTCGGCCTGCAGGTCGGCGATCGCCCTGGGTCCCGTGACCAGGACCTGCAGGATCTCGAAGCGCGCCGGATGCCCGGCGGCGGCCAGCACCGCGGCCAGCGGACCGGCCGGCTGCCGAAGCAGCCAGCCGGGGCTGCGGGCCATCTCCCACTGCCATCCGTAGCCGCCGAACCTGGCCTGGCCGCCGTAGGTGATCAGACCGCTGTCGTCGCCGACCTCCGGCGGCTCGGGGGCGGCGAGCGTGGCGAGCGTGGCGAGCGCGGTCTCTAGGGCGGCGACCCGTGCCTCGAGGGCCTGGTATCGGTCGTCGGCACTGGTCAGGGTCGCCTCACTTCAACGCTGCGCGGACCTTCGCGAAGAAGGCGGGGTCGGTCTCCATTCGCACGATGAACTGCTGATGAGCATAGCTTCGCATCCCGGAGAACCAGGTCGCCTCGGGCAGGCGCCGCAGCGCGAGGACGGTCTCGCGCGGCTTCTCGCCCGGCCGGACGGTGTACATGGCCTCGCTGATGACGCCGGGCAGGGAACCGCCCTTGGTGCCGATGAGGAGCTTGCCGGGGTCGGCGCCGGGCCGGCGCATCGGCCACTCCAGGTGCCGGCTCGCGGTCCTGTCCTTCCTGAGCCCGGCCAGCACCCCGCGCAGGACGCCGGGTTCGACGCGGGTGACGGTCTCGGCCCAGTCCGCCTGCCGGGCGAAGGGGGGGAGCGTGATCCGCACCTGCTTGCCGGCCTTGACGTACCTCTTCAGGCAGGCGTCGGCGGACAGCCGGCAGCCGCCGAAGGCGCGGAGCATCTCACCGTTGACGGTGCCGACGCGCGTCCGCGCGATCCCGCGCAGCGCGCCGGGGCCGAGGCGGTCGCGCAGCAGGTCGGCCGCGGCGTTGTCGCTCTCCTCGATCATGGCGGAGACGACCTGGTCGAGCGTGACGCTCGCGCCGGGCTTGAGCCGCTTGAGCGCCGCCTCGTGGGCGCCGCCGTCGGTTCCGGGCAGGTGGTAGGCGTTCCACAGGGCCACCGGGACGCGCTCGCCCGGCCTGACCTTCCCCTTGCGGACGGCGTCGGAGTAGGCGGCGAGATGGGTGATCTTGATGGTCGACGCCACGGGGGTGAGGCGGCGGGCGTTGTGGCTGAGGCCCCGGGTCACCAGGGCGACGTCGTCGGGGTGGGCGCGGATGTAGGCGAGTACGGCCTCGGCGTCCTTGAGGTCGGCGGGAGGGGCGACGGCGCCGGTCGTCGGGGCCGCCAGCGCTGTGGTCAAGAGCATGGCGAGGATGGATTGCATACCTCGATTCAACCACAAATCCGAAATTTCGGAATAGCAATTTTTCGCGAGAGTGACTCACCGGGGCCGCCGCCCGGTGTCACCCGGCCTTCCGGTCGTCGCCGCGCGTGTCGCGGGCAAGGTGGTGCTGGACGTCGTCCGCTGAGGTGCCGGAGGAGGACCCCCGTCAGTCCCGGGGGTGCGCGGGGAGGGGTGAGGCCGGGGCCGGCCGGTGACGCGGGGCCGGCGGGGTCGTGGGCGGAGCGTGCCAGCCAGACCATCGTCAGAGCGCCCACGGCGCCCACGGCCCCGTAGAGGAGATCCCCCCGCTGTCCGAGCGGCCGGCTCATCCCTCCGGCGGCGAGCGACGCCAGCAGGGCGGCGATGCCGTACCGGACGGTGGACGGCCGCCGGCGGTCGTCCCGCCACTGCGCCCGCAGGGCCAGGGCGGTCCAGATCGGCGCCGCCAGGCCGCAGACCAGGGACAGTCCCGGGATCGTGGGCCGGCCGAGGACGTCCAGCACGTCGAGGAGCGCGAAACCCCCGTAGCCCAGCAGGCCCGCGGCGCGCATCCGGTCGGTCCGGACGGGGTCGCGCACCAGCACCGCCTGGAGCGTGACGACGACGCCGCACATCACCGCGGCGTCGAGCACCGACATCCACCAGGGCCACGACGGCAGGAGGAAGTGGAACAACCAGGACGCCGCGGCGACGTACAGCGCCGTCCGCAGCCACCGGGCGTGGGGCGGCGGGGCTTCACGCGCTCTCCTGGAGGGCGAGGATGGTGGCGAAGGGGTCGGGGCAGGTGGTCCAGGCCGCGGGCCCCGCCTCCCGTTCGGCCTCGGTGAGCAGGCAGGAGTCGAGCAGCGCGGTGACGCGGCCGGCGTCGAGGTCGGGGCCGGTGAAGACCAGGTGCTGGGTGCGGTCGCCGTACTCGGCGTCCCAGTCCAGGGCGGCGGCCGTACGCCGGGCGGGGGAGACCATCTCCCAGGCGGCCTCGGGAAGAGCGGCGAGCCACGGGCCCGCGTCCTCCACCGAGACGGCGCCGGCCACCGCGTCCCAGGCCAGCAGCCGTTCGGGACGTGTGACCAGCCAGAACCGCCCGCGGGAGCGGACCGACTCGGTGACCAGCTCGTCCACGGCGTCGAACAGGCGCGCCGGGTGCAGCGGGCGGCGCCGGTGCCAGACCACGGTGGTGATCTCCTCGGTCCGGGTGTCGCAGGGCAGCCGGGCGGTCGCGGGGTCCACCCGTTCGGCCAGTTCGACGGTGCAGAGCGCGGCGGCGCGGACCTCGGGCGGGGTGGTGGTCCGGTGGACGGGGGTGAGGGGGGCGAGGTGGGTGAGCACGCGGCGGGACAGATCGTCGTCGTCGGCGTCACCGCCGTGCAGGACCAGGGCGGTGGCGTACTCGATCTGGCGGGCCAGCACCTCGGCCAGGTGGCGTTCGTCGCCGTCGGCCGCGGACAGGCCGGTCTCGGTCAGGCGGTCGCCGCGGGTGATGTCGATCGGCATGTACTCGGCGTGCAGGGCGGTGAGCACGGCGGTCAGGCGCAGCGTGTCGCGGGTCTCGTCGCGGTCGATCGCCTCGGCCACCGATCGGGGCTCGACCGAGTCCCACAGGTCCACGACGAGCAGGGAGGCGGCCGGGGCGCGCCGGACGAGTTCGGGGAGGAGGTCCTCGCGGACGGCGCAGGTGAGGCAGCCGTGCGCGAGCCGTATCTCGGTCAGGTCGAGGATGCCGGAGCGGTCGCGGACGAGGCGCTCGACGCGGCCGCCGGTCACCGAGCGCAGGTCGTGGTGGACGGCGACGGCGCCGGGATGGTCGTGCAGCAGCCGGTCGACGGTGGCGGTGCGGGCCTGGGCGTGCAGGCCCGCGACGAGGACGACGGGAGTGGACACGGGTCTCCTTCCGGATGTGGGGACGGTCTCGTTCGCGGTGTCGCGTGCCGGGCTCCATTTGCGTAAATGAAAACCGTTCCCATTATCATTGCATGCCTCGACACCCTGAGAGGAACCCGATGACGAGAAACGACCTGCGTCCCACGATCGGGAGCGGATCCGGTGCGGGCACCGGCGCCGCCCCCGTGGCGCGCGAGAACCGACGCGACGGCCTCCGTCGCCGCGGGAGGGCCTGATGTCGGCCCACTGCCGGCTCACCGGCACCGCGCCGGTCTTCGGCAACAACGTCTCCCACTCCCACCGGCGCACCCGCCGCCGCTGGAACCCCAACATCCAGCACCACCGCTACTGGCTGCCCACCGAGAACCGCTACGTGCGGCTCACCCTCAGCGCCAGAGCCGTCAAGACCATCGACAAGATCGGCATCGAGGCCGCCGTGGCCCGCATCCGCGCCAAGGGAGGAAAGGTCTGATGGCCAAGAAGAGCAAGATCGCCGCCAACGAGCGCCGCAAGACGATCGTGGCCCGCCACGCCGCACGCCGCGCCGAACTCAAGGAGACCATCCGCACCGGCACCCCCGAGGAGCGGGCCGCGGCCCTGCGGGCGCTGGCCCGCCGGCCACGCGACGCCTCCGCCACCCGAGTGCGCAACCGCGACGCCGTCGACGGCCGCCCCCGCGGCCACCTGACCACGTTCGGCCTGTCGCGCATCCGCTTCCGCGAGATGGCCCACCGCGGCGAACTGCCCGGTATCACCAAAGCGAGCCGGTGAACCGTGGCCGTCCCCAAGCGGAAGATGTCACGCAGCAACACCCGCCACCGCCGCTCGCGGTGGAAGGCCGTCGCACCCGACCTGGTACCGATCACCGTTGACGGACGGGAACTGCTGGTGCCCCGCCCCCTGGTCCGCGCCTACCGGCGCGGGCTCCTCGCTCCCTGACCGCTCCCCGGCGAGCCGTGTCCCGGCCCGGTGACGAACCTCGTCCCGGGCCCTGGCCTTGGCTTTCGCCCTTTTTCCTCCTGTAGGGTCGTCAAATATGAAAATCATTTCCGTCGGAGTGGCCGGTTGTCTGCTCGCGGCCCTCACCGCCTGCGCGAGCCCCGGTGGCGCGTCCTCCAGCGGCACCACCGGCGCCCCGTCGTCCGGTGCGCCCGCCACCACGGACGCTTCGTCGTCCGGTGCGCGTGCCGCCACGGAGCTGACGAGCTGCGGCCTTCCCCTCCGCGTCACCTCGCCGCCGCGACGGGCGGTCTCCATGGAGCAGAACGCGACGGAGATCATGCTGACGCTGGGCCTGGCCGACCGGATGGTCGGCACGGCCTACCGGACGGACCCGGTGCTCGACGAGCTCAAGGGCGACTACGACAAGGTGCCCGTCCTGGCCGCCCAGTACCCCGGCCGTGAGGCACTGCTGGCAGCGACCCCCGACTTCGTCTACTCGATGCGCGCCTCCGCCTACGCCCCCGACGCCGGCGGCACCCGCAAGGACCTGGCCGGGCTGGGCGTGCCGGCCTACCTGTCGTCCAACGACTGCGAGGACCGCGCGCTGATCCCCGCCTCGGTGTCGTTCGACGCCATCTTCGCCGAGATCGGCGACATCGCGAAGATCTTCGATGTCACCGAGCGCGGCCAGAGCGTGGTGACCGACCTGCGCCGGCGCCTGGAAGCCGCCAGGACCGCGGCCGACACCGGCAGGGAGGCGAAGCTGATGTGGTACTACTCCGGCACCAAGACCCCGGCCATCGCCGGTCGCGGAGGGCTTCCCGACACCATCGGCACGCTCCTCGGCGCGGGCAACGCGTTCTCCGACATCACCCGGCAGTGGGCGGAGGGCGACTGGGAGACGATCGCCGAGCGCGACCCCGACGTGATCGTGCTGGCCGACCTCACCCGCGGCGGCGACGGTGACAGCGCCGAGGCCAAGAAGGCCTTCCTGCGCTCCGACCCCGTCGCCTCCAAGCTCACCGCCGTGAGGAACGACCGCTTCATCGTCGTGCCCGGCTCGGCCATGGATCCCTCGATCAGAAGCGTCGGCGCCGTGGAGCAGGTCGGCAGGGGACTGCGCGACCTCGACGGCTGATCCACCGCCGGGCCGCCCTCCCGTCCGTGGTCCGCCCGGACCGACGGCCGGGGAACCTTCACGACCGGTCGGCGGCCCGTCCTGGCGCCCTTTCTCGTTCTCGTCCCCGTCCCCGTCCCCCGCTCCGCCGTCTCCGTCCCTCCGTCCCCCCGGTTCCCTGTCCCCCGTTCCGCCGTCCCTGTCCCGGCCCTCAGTCCTCGTCCCCGTCCCTCCGGCCGTTCGTTCCAAGGAGACCCCCGATGACCGTTTCCGCCACCTCGTCGACCTTCGACGACCTGTTCTCCCAGTGGGAGCGACAGCAGGCCGCCTACGTGGCGTACCGGCAGAACCGCTTCCAGGTGATGCTCGACGTACTCGCCCTGCACTGCCCCCCCGACCCCACGGTGCTCGACCTGGCCTGCGGACCCGGGCCGATCGCCGACCTGGTGCTGCGCCGTTTCCCGGGCGCGCGTGCGGTGGCAGCCGATCACGACCCGGTCCTGACGAGGATCGCCCGTTCCGTCCTCGCGCGGCACGAGGAGCGCGCCACCGTGGTCGAGACCGATCTGGTGAGCGCCGACTGGGCGTCGGCCCTGCCCGCCTGGACCTTCGACGCCGTGCTCAGCTCCACGGCACTGCACTGGCTGTCTCCCGGGCAGTTGCTGGCCGTCTACACCGAGCTCGCGCGGCTGCTGCCCCCGGGAGCCGTGCTGCTCAACGCCGACCACCTGCGGTTCGAGGACGACCGGCCGACCCTGCGGCGGCTGTCGGCCGACCACGACGCCGCCGTCCAGCGGGAGGCGTTCACCGACGGCGCCGTGACCTGGGAACAGTGGTGGGACCTGGCCGCCCGCCACCCCGAGCTCGCCGCCCTGCTGCCCGAGCGGGAGCGCCGCTTCGCCGACCGTCCGCCGCAGCCGCCGGCGTCCCTGGAGTTCCACCTCGCGGCCCTGAGGACCGCGGGCTTCACAGAGGTGGGCACCGTCTGGCAGTACCTGGACGACTACGTCGTCTTCGCCCGGCGATGACCTCTCGAGCACCGCGGCGGGTGACGGAGCCCGCCGCTCCGGCGCCGCCCGTCCCTTCGGCGCGACCCGCCGTTTCGGGGATGCCCGCCGCCCCGGAGACGCCCGGCGGCCCGGTGGCACCCGGCGCCGTCACCCGCCGCGGCCGGTGGCCGGGCGCGATCACGCTGGGCGGCGCCGGCCTGGTCGCGCTCGTGCTGTCGGTGGCGCTCGCGGTGACCGTCGGCGCGGCCGGCCTGTCGGTCGGCGAGGTGTTCCAGAGTCTCGCGGCGCGCCTGGGCCTCCCGGTGACGCCGCTCCCTCCGCTGCAGGACGCGATCGTGTGGGAGTTGCGCCTGCCGCGCGTGCTGCTGGCGGTGCTGGTCGGCGGGGGCCTCGCCGTGTGCGGGGCGGTTCTCCAGGCGCTGACGCGCAACCCGCTGGCCGACCCCTACCTGCTCGGTATCTCCTCGGGCGCCTCCACCGGTGCCGTGGCGGTCCTGATCCTCGGCCTCGGCTCCGCCGCCACCCTGACCACGGGGGCCTTCGCGGGGAGCATCGCGGCCTTCTGCTGCGTCCTCGCCCTGGCCGGTACGGGGGCGGCGAGCGCCGTCCGCGTCGTTCTCGCCGGGGTCGCGGTGTCGCAGCTGTTCGGCGCGGTGACCAGCCTGATCGTCATCTGGGCCGGTGACGCGCACGGCACCCGAAGCGTCACCTTCTGGCTGCTGGGCTCGCTCGCCTCGGCGTCCTGGAGCGGTGTCGCGCTGTGCGCGGCGGGCGCCGGACTCGCCCTGGTCGTCTGCTGGGCCGCCGCCCCCGCCCTGGACGCCTTCGCCTTCGGCCGTGAGACCGCGGCCTCGCTGGGCGTCTCCCCGGGCAGGACGCAGCTCACGCTGATGGTCGTCACCGCGCTGGGCACCTCGGCCCTGGTGTCCGCGAGCGGGGCCATCGGGTTCGTGGGCCTGGTCGTACCGCACGCCGTACGCTTCCTGGCCGGCTCCCGCCACCGGTCGCTGCTGCCTGCCTGCGCCCTGTACGGGGGGATCTTCCTGCTGTGGGCCGACACGGCCGCGCGGGCGGTGTTCGCCCCCCGGGAGATACCCGTCGGCGTGCTCACCGCGCTGATCGGCGTGCCCGCCTTCGCGGTCGTCATGCGCCGGGGAAGGGGCACCGGATGAGCCTGGACGCCCACGACGTCACCTGGAGCGTCGACGGCACACCCATCATCGACGGGATCACGGTCTCGATACCCCGGGGTCGCCTCACCGGGCTGCTGGGGCCCAACGGCAGCGGGAAGTCGACCCTGCTGCGACTGCTGGCCGGGCTGCTGCGCCCACGGCGGGGCACGATCCTGCTGGACGGGCGCCGCCTGGGTGAGCTGCCCCGGCGCGAGGTCGCCCGTCGCCTGGCCATGGTCGCCCAGGAGACGTCCACCGACATCGACATGACCGTGGCCGACGTCGTGATGCTGGGCCGCATCCCGCACCGGACGGGACTGGCCATGACGGGACGAGACGGTCCGCGCGACGTGCTGGAGACCGAGAAGGCCCTGGCCCGGTGCGGCCTGGCCGGCTGGGGAGGGCGCCGATGGTCGACGCTGTCCGGCGGGGAGCGCCAGCGCGTCACCATCGCCCGCGCCCTGGCCCAGGACCCCACCGAGCTCCTCCTGGACGAGCCCACCAACCACCTCGACATCCACCACCAGCTCGACCTGCTGCGGATGCTGGCCGGCGCGCCGACCACCGTCGTCGCCTCGCTGCACGATCTGAACCTCGCGGCCCAGTACTGCGACCACCTGCTCCTGATGGAGTCCGGGCGCCTGGTCGCCTCCGGCCCTCCGGCGCGGGTGCTGACCGAACGGTGGATGGAACGCGTCTACCGTGTCCGCGCGACGGTGAGCCTGTCGCCCGAGGGACGCCCCCACCTGCGCTACACGCCGCTGGCGCCCGCTCCCGCACCGTGATCAGCGGGCCGGTTCCCGCCGACCGGCCCCTGTCCGCCCCGCTCGCCCCGCTCGCCCCGCTCGCCACTCTCACCGGTCTCACCGGTCTCGCGGGTCTCACCGGTCTCGCGGGTCAGGAGCGGACGAGGCGGGCGATGGCGTCGGTGGCCTCCTTGACCTTCTGCTCGGCCTCGGCGCCGCCCCTGGCGGTGGCCTCGGCCACACAGTGCGCCAGGTGCTCCTCCAGCAGGGACAGCGCGAAGGACTGCAGAGCCCGGTTGGCCGCCGACACCTGGGTGAGAATGTCGATGCAGTACGTGTCCTCCTCGACCATCCGCTGCAGGCCCCGCGCCTGTCCCTCGATGCGGCGCAACCGCCGCAGGTGGTCCTGCTTGTTGTGGGTGTAGCCGTGCATGTCCCCGCCCTTCGTCGTCTCTCCTGACAGGATACCCCCGTACCGTATAACAAGAGGCTTCGGGGCCACGGGGAGCGACCGGCGGCGTTGCGGCGACGGAGTCTCGGGGTGACGGTCCGGGACGACGGTTCCGGGGGCGCGTCGCGGACACGCCCCCGGGGTCGTCACACGTGGGCGCTGGACACCCACCGTCCGTTCTCCCGGGGTCGCCTCAGGAGGCGACGGCGGGCGAGGCGCCGGACGGCGTGTAGCCCGCCCGCTCCACGGCCGCGTGGACCTCCTCGTCGGAGAAGCCCGCCCCGGCGACGGTGACGGTGCCGGTGGCCAGGTCGACCCGGACGTCGCTCACGCCGGCGATCTCGCCGATCTCGGTGGAGACCGAGGAGACGCAGTGCCCGCAGGTCATCCCGGCGACCTGGTAGACCCTCCCGCCGGTCTCACTCCGCTCGGAGGTGTCGTCCGCGGTGCCGCACGCACATGCCGTGCACATGGGGTTCTCCTCTCTTCTTTACCCCGGCGGGGTATGTAGACATGGATTTCAATATACCCCGGGGGGGTTAGTTCGCCAAGGGGTGGCCTCGGGGGCCGGTCGCTCCGGTTCGTCACGGCGGTCGATTCCGGCCGTGGTGGATGATCTTCAATGCCTTCGGTCCCGCGGGCGACCTGGTGGACGGGGGGCGGCCGCGTGCAGGAGCCGACGGCCCGGGCCAACGCCAGGCACTCGCGTCAGCGGGGCGTGACCAGGCCGGATTCGTAGGCGGCGATGACGAGCTGGGCGCGGTCCCGGGCCCGCAGCTTGGCCAGCAGGCGGCCGATGTGCGTCTTCACGGTCCCGGGGCTCAGCCGGAGCCGGTCGCCGAGCTCGGCGTTGGACAGTCCGTGGGCGACGAGCGTGAGCACCTCGCGCTCCCGATCCGTCAGCGTGTCGAGCCCCTGGAGGACCGGCCGGGCCGGTTGCCGTACGAATTCCGCGATCAGTCGCGTGGTGACGCTCGGCGCGAGCAGCGTCTCACCCGACGCGACCACCCGGATCGCCCGCAGGAGATCGTCGGGCGGCGCGTCCTTGAGCATGAACCCGCTGGCGCCCGCCCGCAGCGCCGAGTAGACGTACTCGTCGAGGTCGAACGTGGTCAGGATGAGAACCCGCGTCTGTCCGGCGATCTGCTCGGTCGCGGCGATACCGTCCATCTCCGGCATCCTGACGTCCATGAGGACCACGTCGGGCGACCGCGTCCGCGCGAGCGTCACCGCCTGCCGTCCGTCGGCCGCCTCCCCGACCACGACGAGATCGTCCTCCGAGTCGATCAGCAAACGGAAGCTTCCGCGCAGCAGTGCCTGATCGTCGGCGACGAGCACTCGAATCAAGAGATCTCCCATGATACGCCCATCCCGGGCAGGCTCGGCCTGATCCGCGGACCTCTGCCCGGGTCTAAGGGATCTCCCATGACGCGTACACGCCGAACCCTCTCCCGGGCAGGGGGCCGGCCTCGAAGGCGCCACCGTACATCATGGTCCGTTCACGCATTCCCACGAGGCCGTGCCCGCCCGCCTGGCCCGTTTCGGCCGTCTCGGCCGGCAGGATCCGCCGCCCCGGCCCGTCATCGACCACGGAGATGCTCACCGTCCCGTCGGCCACCGACACGCCGGCCCTGCAATGGGCGGGAGCGGCGTGCCTGACGACGTTGGTGATCGCCTCCTGGACGATGCGATAGACGGACAGCTCCATGCTGTCGGGCACGGTCCCGCTCACCGAGAGATCGACCCGCACGCCCGCCTCCGCCGCCCGGTGTGCCAGGGACGGCAGGTCGGCGAGGCCGGGGAGCGGTGTGCTCTCGGGAGCGCCGCCGGGCGAGCGCAGCACACCGAGGAACCGGCGCATCTCCACGAGCGAGCCGCGCCCGATCTCCTCGATGGCCCGCAACGCCTCACGCCCTTCCTCCGGATGCCTGTCCATGACCTTGGCCGCGACCCCCGCCCTGACGGTGATGACGCTCATCGAGTGGGCGATGACGTCGTGCAGCTCGCGCACGATGCGCAGGCGCTCGTCGGCCACCGCCTTCTCGGCCCGCCTGTCGGCCTCGCGCGCCGCGAACTCGCGGCGGGTGCGCGCCGCCGTACCGAGACTCCAGCTCGCCCCCACGACCAGCCACGCCATCCCGACGACGAAGGCGGGGTCGGGCCAGCCGTTCGCCCGTCGCGGCGCGCTCGCCATCGACACCAGCAGGGCACCCGCGGTGACGAGCAGGCCCGCCACCAGGGCGATCGCCGATCGCCGCACCGGAAGGGTGAGCGACACCGGATAGAGGGCCAGGGCCACCACCGCGATCGTCGCCATCCGGTTCATCTGCAGCGCGAGCACCAGGGGAGCGGTCAGCAGCGCCCCGCAGTAGGCGGGCACCGGCCGGATCCGCCGCACCGCCACCGGCAGCCAGCAGACCAGCGCCGACGCGGTGCTCACGTTCAGGCCCGCCCGGCCCGTCGTGGACGCCAGCGCGAGCAGCACGGCGACGGCGGTGTCGGCGTGGATGAGCAGCCAGTGCGGAGGCCGCCGGACGAGCGGGTTCACATCTCGACGTTATCGAGGAACGAACGCGAGCGGATCGGCGCACGAGCCGTCGGACCAGGGTCGTACTTCTCCCGCCGTACGTCTCGCACCGTATGACCCCGGTCCGATCGGCAAGACCGGATCCGGCTCCGATGCGCGCGCCCGCCACCGAGCGGGATCGTTGCCGGCATGAATCGACGCACACTCATCGCCCTGTGCATCGCCGCCTGTCTGGTCGTGTCGCTCGGCGGCCTCGCCGTGGCCTCGGCGCAGGCGCACCGCCTCGTCTGGAGGGAGTGCGGGGACGGCCTGCGATGCGCCGAGCTGGTCGTTCCCGTGGACTGGGCCGACCCGGGCGGGCCGAGGACCTCGGTGCACGTGGCGAAACTACCGGCGACGGGCAGGAGCATCGGGCCGCTGGTCGTCAACTTCGGGGGCCCCGGCACCAGCACGTCGATGCTCAGGCCGTCGAGTGACCCCGACCTCCCGCCGGAACTGCCGGCCCTGCTCAAGGAGCTGCGCGGCCGGTTCGACGTCGTCGCCATCGATCCGCGCGGCCTGTCCGAACCTCGAAGCGGCAGGGCGGTGAGCTGCGCGGAACCCGCCGCCTCCCCCTTCGGGCTGATCAGTGCGCGGACGAGACGGGACTGGGACACCCACGCCGCCCGGAACGCGGCCCATCAGGAGAGCTGCCGCAAGACGGTCAGGTCCGCGTGGTACGGCCTGACGTCATGGAACGTGGCACACGACCTCGACGCGCTGCGCGCCGCGCTCGGCCAGGAGAGGCTGCGCTACGCGGGCAACTCCTACGGGACCGTCTACGCCCAGGCCTACCTGGAGCTGTTCCCGCAGCGGGTGGGCCGGATGTACTTCGACGGCACCGCCGACCACACCCAGCCGGAGCTCGAACCCTGGCTGCGCAACTACGCGCTGACGCAGGAGCGGCACCTCACCCTTTTCCGTGACTGGTGCGCCCGCCGCGCGGACTGCGCCCTGCACGGCAGGGACGCGGGCAGGGCCTGGGACGAGCTGGTCGCACGGGCGCGCCGCGCGCCCCTGCCGGCGTCGGCCGGCAGGACGGTGCACGAGGGGCCGCTGTACGCGGGCGCGGTCAAGGGCATGAACCCGGCGCTGTGGCCGCTGTTCGCGACCGCCATCCGCAAGGCCCTCGACGGTGACGCCGCCAATTTCCTGACGGAGCTCGCCCCGGACCGGGGAGGCTCGTCCGTGGGCGAGGACTCCCTGTGCAACGACTTCATGCCGGCGCTCCCGACGTACGAGGAGTTCCAGGGCATCGAGGCCGGGCTCCGTGAGATCGCGCCGAGGTTCGGCTGGATCGAGGGCCGCTACGAGCTCGGGCGGTGCTGGGGGCGCGCTGGAGGTGCGTCCTGGGCGCCACACCCGCTGCGCGTGAAGGACCTCCCACCGGTCCTCTTCGCGATCGGGGAGCTGGACAACAACACCAACCATCTCGGGCAACTGCATGTGGCCGAGCAGATCCCCTCGGCGCGCGTTCTGTGGCACGGAGACGGCCATGCCTCATGGGCGGGCAACACCTGCCTGCGGCGGCACGTCCACGCCTACCTCACAGAGGGGGTGCTGCCCGGGCGGGGCACGCGCTGCCCGGCCGAGCGGATCCACCGGGTGGGGAAATGATCCAGGTCATCGAACTGACGAAGACGTACGGTGCCACGCGGGCGGTCTCGGACCTGACGTTCGACGTCGGCCCCGGGCAGGTCACGGGCTTTCTCGGGCACAACGGCGCGGGCAAGTCCACCACCATGCGGGTGATCCTCGGCCTTCACGCTCCCACCTCGGGAAAGGCGCTCATCAACGGGGTTCGCAAGCGCGACCTTCGCGACCCCATACGTGAGGTCGGCGCCATGCTCGACGCCGCCGAGGTCCAGGGCGGGCGCAGCGCGTTCGCCCACCTCCAGGCGCTGGCGTACGCCGGTGGGATCGCGCGTCGCAGGGTCGTCCAGGTCCTCGAGGAAGTCGGCCTGGCCGGTGCGGCGCGCAGGCGGATCGCCGGTTTCTCCCAGGGAATGCGCCAGCGCCTCGGCATCGCGGCGGCGCTGCTCGGTGACCCGGGAGTGCTCATCCTCGACGAGCCGGTCAACGGCCTCGACCCCGACGGCATCCGCTGGCTCAGGACGCTGCTGAGGTCCCTGGCGGCCGAGGGGCGGACCGTCCTGCTGTCGAGTCATCTGATGACCGAGATGTCCCTCACCGCCGACCGGCTCGTCATCATCGGCCACGGCCGGTTGATCGAGGACACCACGACGGAGAGACTGCTGGCCCGCTTCCAGGGCGAGGTACTGGTCCGATCACCCCACGCCGATCGCCTGGCCGGTGCGCTCGGAGCCGCGGGAGCGTCCGTGCGCCGCGCACAGGGGGGCACGCCCGCCACGTCGGCCACCGTCTCGTGGGCCGATGGGGAGTTGCTGGTGACCGGCCTGTCCGCGGCCGCCGTAGGTGACACCGCCCTGGCGAACGGCTGCGCCGTCCATGAGCTGACGGAACGTCGGCCGTCGCTGGAAGAGGCCTTCCTGGAGTTGACCCAATGATCGACGTCGTCGCGTCGGAGTGGCTCAAGCTGCGCTCGCTCCGATCCACCTACAACGTCCTGGCCTGCACCCTCTCGGCCCTGGTGCTCACCGGCCTCGCCGCCTTCTCCATCTCGAACTATTTCGACACCGAGGGGCCCGGGGGCGAGCCCGTCGGCACCGGGCTCGCCTTCAGCGCCGACATCCCCGCCGTCCTGTTCGGCATGCTGGGCGTGCTCGCCATCTCCGGCGAGTACGGCACCGGCATGATCAGGCTGACACTGACCACGATCCGGCGCCCGTGGACACTCCCCGCGGCCAAGGCCGCCGTGGTGGCCGCCGTCGCCGCGGTGACGGGTCAGATACTGGCGTTCGCCACCTATCTCACCGCGCAGGCGGTGGTGGCCGGGCGTCCGATCGGCGCCTCGTTCTCCGAACCGGCCGTTCTGACCGAGGTACTGGCGACAGGCGTCTGCTGCGCCGTCGCCGCCGTGACGGGGCTGGGCCTGGCCACGCTCCTGCGTTCGACACCGGCGGCGCTCATCGCGCTGGTCACCCTCCTGCTGGCCCCCGTCGGGATCGAACGTTTTCTCCCCGCCCCCTGGAACGACCGGATGGATTCCCTGACGATCCCGTCACTGGCGAGGCAGCTGGCCGGCGTTCCCGACGCCGGCGCCTTCGGCCCCTCCTCGGCCGCCGCCGTCCTGGCGGGTTATGTCGCGATCACTCTCCTCGCGGCGGCTCTGGCGATCACCCGTCGCGACGCCTGACCATGACCGACCGAACGGCGCGCCTCGCCGGAAGGGAACGACACGATGGAGACCGTACCGATCGTCCGCACGCGGATCAGGTCCATCGGTCATCACACCGCGGCACCCTGGAGAGCCTGTGACCATGAAGGACGTGGGGCCGCGATCGGTGATCGAGTGCGGCGAGGCCGGGCGGGTCTTCATGGATCTCTTCCTGCCGTTGCCGGCTCGCGAGTGCAACCGGCGAATTCCGGTGAGCCCGCCGTGGCCAAGAAGGCGACGCGTGAGTGTTCGCTCGTGGTTCACCCTTCGACCACCACTGGTGCACGCCGGCGGCATCCGATCCGTGAACCTTGATCAGGCGTCGGTTCCGTGCTTCCGTTATGTCAGAAATGCGTGAGGCGTGCTCACATCGGCTGGACAGCGCCGCCGATGCCCCTGCCGCGCCGACGCGCCGTCAGGTCAGGAAGCCGGCCCTCCGAGAAGGCGGAAGAATGCCAGAGCCGTCGTCCCTCACGTCCACCGCGAGAACGTCGAAGCCAGCGAGAACGTCGAAGCCAGCGACAGCGTCAGGGGAGAGGAGGTCCTTCCTGACATTCCTCACCCGCGGGCGTTCCCGGCTCGGGATCGTGCTCGGCGTCGCCGCTCTGGGGGTCGTGATCCCCGCGTCGGCGGCCCATGCCGATCCGCCGGGCAACCTGCCCCAGTCGGCCGGAGGGTACGAGGCGTCGTTCTCGCCGGCCTACGACTACGACGACGACGGCTGCTACGCCACTCCCGCCATCGGTCCGGACGGGACCCTCGCCACGGGCCTGAAGCCCACCGGGGCGGTCAACGGCAACTGCCGGGACCGTTCGGACCTGGACAACTCGCAGACCTACGCCCGTTCCAAGTGCAACAACGGCTGGTGCGCCATCGTGTACGCCAGCTACTTCGAGAAGGACCAGGCACTGCCGGGCATCGGCCTGGGCGGTCACCGTCACGACTGGGAACACGTCATCTCCTGGGTCGACCAGGCGTCCGGCCGGGTGGAGTACGTCTCGACCACGCAGCACAGCGACGTCGTGACGTACACGCGCTCCCAGGTGCGCTTCGACGGGTCGCACCCCAAGGTCGTCTATCACAAGGACGGGGTGTCCACGCACTTCATCCGGCTCGCCAACGGCAACGACGAGCCGCCGGAGAACCACTACCACAACTGGCGCTACCCCCCGCTCGTGGACTGGAACGGCTGGCCCGGCACCTGGCTGCGGGACAGGCTGATGAACGCGAATTTCGGCTCAGCCACCATCAAGATCAACGACGGCAGGTTCGAGGACCTGCTCGCGCGCGCCAAGCCCGGCGCCATCCCCTTCGATCCCCGCGCCTGACGAGGTCGTCGGCGCCCGATACCGCCTGTCGGTGTTCGGCACCGCCTGTCGGCGTCAGGCGGTGCCCGTCAGCGGCCGGGCCCGCGTCGTGTTCCGAGCGTGGGGAGGTGACAGCGGGGAACCGGTGACCGGTTCCCCGCTGTTGGGCTACGGGGCGGGTGGGGCGCGTCCTCGCCGTTCGCCCTCCAAGGGCCGGCGGCCGCTCAGTGGCTCCGGTCAACGGCCACGGCGGTTCCAGATCGTACGGGCGCCCATGACGAACCGATCAAGCGGTCGCGCGGAACCGAGGCTGCGAAGATGGCGGCAAAGCTCGCCGGCACCCCTCTTTGACGAGGGACGCCCCGCCGCCACGTCTCCCGTCGCGCCGGAACCGTACGTCGAAGGGCCGGAGGCCCTCCGGTGCGACGTGGACGATCACGAGAACGGTGGCCTTCCCCCGGAAGAGACGATCACCGAGGTCAGATGATCGTCGGCCGCACGGCCGTCCGGGCAGCGGCGAGGTGAAGATCACGGAGAGCGGCGGCTACGATCCGAGGCGACCCGGTCACCAGCGGAGGGGCCCTCGCAATGACGCAGTCCGATGTCCGTACCGTCGACTACCACACCGGCGGCGAACCCTTCCGCATCGTCGCGGAGCCGCCGGTCGCCATCGCCGGCGAGTCGGTGGCCGATCGTCGTGTCTTCGCCGTCTCGGACCCGGCCGTCGACGGGCTGCGCCGGATGCTGTGCTTCGAGCCGCGCGGGCACGCCGACATGTACGGGGGGTTCATCACCCCGCCCGACGACGACGGCGCGCTGTTCGGCGTCCTGTTCTGGCACAAGGACGGGTTCTCCACCGCGTGCGGGCACGGCACGATCGCGCTCGGGACGTGGGCCGTGGAGTCGGGCCTGGTCGAGGCCGCCCCCTCCGGCCTCACCGACGTGGTGATCGACGTGCCGTCCGGCCGGGTGACGGCGCGGGTGCGTACCGAGGACGGCCGGGTCACGGGCGTCGACTTCGTCAGCGTGCCCGCCTACCCGATCGCCCACGACGTCGTCGTGCCGACCACGCACGGCGACGTCCGGGCGGACATCGCCTACGGCGGGGCCATCTACGCGCACGTGGCGGCCTCGTCGGTCGATCTGACCGTGGAACCACGCCACCTCGACCGGCTCGTCGCCCTCGGCCGTGAGATCAAGTGGGCGCTCGACGACAGCCCGTACGCCCGCCACCCGGCCGACGAGCGGCTCAGCGGCGTCTACGGCACCATCCTCTACGACGACCTGGGACAGGACGCCGAGGGCGACCTCCATCAGCGCAACGTCACGATCTTCGCGGACGGGGAGGTCGACCGTTCCCCCTGCGGGTCGGGCACGGCCTCCCGCGTCGCCGTGCTGAGCGCCACCGGTCGTCTGGGCGACGACCGCCGACTCGTCCACGACTCCATCGTGGGATCGCGCTTCCACGCCCGGGTCCTGCGGCATGTGTCGGCCGACGGGCGGGCGGCGGTCGTCCCCGTCGTCTCGGGCAGCGCCCACAGGACAGGCGAGCACCTGTTCACGGCCGACCCCGCCGACACGCTCTTCCCCGGGTTCGTCCTGCGATGACCGAACACGTCCCGCTGATCACCGGCGACCACCTGCGGCGGTTGCTCGGCCCCCGTCAGGCCGTCCAGGTCGTCGTCGACGCGCTGCGGAACGGTCTGGACCCGGCCGCCGACCCCGCGCGTACCGTCGTGCCCACCGCTCACGGGCACCTGCTGCTGATGCCGGCCGAGAGCGGCGCCCACGCCGGGGTGAAGGTCGTGAGCGTGGCGCCGGACAACCCGGCGCGGGGCCGGCCCCGTATCCAGGGCCTCTACCTGCTGTTCGACGCCCGGACCCTCTCCCCGGTCGCCCTGATCGACGGCAGCGCGCTGACCACGCTGCGCACGCCGGCGGTGTCGGTCGCCGCGGTCCTGCCGCTGCTGCGCCGCGCGCGCGACCCGCTGCGCGTCGCCGTCTTCGGCGCGGGCCCACAGGGACGCGGGCACGTCGACACCCTCATCGACACCCTCGCGGGGCACCGCGACCTCGCCGGGGTGACCTACCTCGTCCGCCGTCCAGGGCGGGTCGAGGTGCCCGGCCACGGTACGGTGCCGGTCACGGTCGCCGCCTCCGGCGGTGCCCAGGCCACGCGAGCCGTCGCCGGGGCGCACGTCGTCGTGTGCGCCACGACCGCCCGCGAACCGCTCTTCGACTCGGCAGCGGTCCACGACCGGGCCGTCGTCATCGCCGTCGGCTCGCACGAACCCGACGCCCGCGAGGTCGACGGCGCGCTGGCGGGCCGGGCGCACGTCGTCGTCGACGACGTGGCGACCGCGCTGCGCGAGGCCGGCGACATCGTCCAGGCGATCGGGGAGGGCCACGTCGACGCGGCGCGCCTCGTCCCGATGCGCCGGGCCGTGACCGACCCGGCGTCGGTGGACCTCGACCGGCCGGTGCTGTTCAAGTCCACCGGCATGTCCTGGCAGGACCTGGTCGTCGCGGCGGCGGCCTACGGGCGTCTCGGCGGCTGACGGCGGGCCGCGCGCCGGCGGTACGGGAAGCCCGTCCCGCGGGCCGTGACCGCCAGGGTGGCCGCGGTCGCCACGGTGAGCAGGCCCCAGGCGGCCCCGAAGCCGCCGGCCAGGTCGCTGAGCAGGCCGAGGACGGGTGGCGTCGCGATGATGGCGACCTGGTTGACGGCCATGACCATGCCCAGGGTGACTCCCGTCCTGCCCGGTGGCGCCGACTCGGCCACATGGGCGATCCACGGGCCGTACCAGCCGATCCCGAAGAATCCGAGCCAGACGAACAGCAGGCAGGCCGCCGCGGGCGAACGGCCCAGGGGAGTCGTCAGCGCCGCCGTCCCCGCGACCACGGCGGCCATGCAGCTCAGGACACAGGTGTGGCGTCCGGACCCGACGCGATCGCTCCAGGCCGCCAGGCAGACGCGGCCGGCGGCGCCCGCCCCCTGGACCGCCATGAAGACCAGGGCCGCGGGGCCCGCGCCGACGGCCGCCGTCTCGTGGAGGTGGAGCACGGTCAGGAGGCCTATGCCGCTGTGCACGGAGACCAGGCACGTCCCGGACAGGACGATCCTCGTGATGGACGGTTCGCGGAGCACCCGCAACCGCGCGCCCACCCGCGACCCGAGCGAGGCGCGCGGCTCGCCGTCACGGGGGGCCTCGTCGCGGGGACGACCCCGGACAGGCGGCCGGCGGTAGAGGCACATGAAGGCGACGGCACCCGACAGCGCGACGAGCGCACCGGCCGTGAGCGTCGTCCGCCAGCCGAGGGCGGCGGCGAGGCCGGGCAACGCGGCCGCGGCGAGTACGCCGCCCAGCGGCAGTCCCGCCTGGCGGATCCCCATCGCCAGTCCCCGCTGGGACGTGCCGAACCAGGAGGCCACCGACTTGCCGCCGCCGGGCTGGACGGTGCTGTACCCCGCGCCGACGACCAGCAGGACGAGGAGCAGGGACCCGTATCCCGGTGCCACGCTTCCCGCACCCAGGCTCACCGCGACGACGGCGGCGCCGATGCCGACGACCCAGCGTTCGTCGTAGCGGTCCAGGAGCTCCCCGGCCACCGGCAACCCGACGAGGGGGGCCAGGTACGCCGCCGAGAGCAGGAGACCCAGCTGGGTCGTGCTCAGGTTCAGATCACGTTGCAGGTGGACGCCCATCGCCCCGATGCCCTGGACGAAGAACCCGGAGGCGGCCTGGGTGAAGGTGGCGACGGCGAGGACGACCCACCGGTATCGCCACGCGTGGTGCGCGAGCCCGTCGCCGTTCATCCGGTTCCCCGGCCCGGGCGGCGCACCGCCGGACCGATCACCGCCGGGTCCGCCACGGCAGGGCCGGTCACCGCCGGACCGGTCGCGGCAGGGCCGGTCACCACCGGATCGGCCACCACCGGATCGGCCATGTCCGGACCGGTCACGGCCGGTGCGGCGGGCCGTCCGGCACGCCGGGCGCTCGTCACGGACGCCGGTACAGCGCGGGGTCGGGGTGGTCGAGGAAGCCGAGCTCCCGGTAGAGCGGCTCACCCGCGCGGGAGGCGTACAGGTCCACCCGTACGGCCTGACGTTCCCGGAACCAGTCGAGCAGGCCCAGCATGATCGCGCGACTGTGGCCGCGGCGGCGATACGCCGGATCGGTGACCATGCCGATCACGTGCCCGATCCGGCCGTTGTGCGAGTGCGGGCCGGGAAACCACTGCTCGACGGTGCCGATACCGCAGGCCGCCAGGCCGCCGTCACCCTCCACGACGAGGATCCGCGCGTCCTGCTCCGTCAGCTTCTCCTTCAGGACCGTGGCGAGGGCGTACCGCCAGTCGTCACCCGCCGACGACGGGTTGAAGAAGTCACCGCCGAGGTTCTCGAACAGCAGCGCCCGCAGGCGTACGAGTTCCGCCACGTCGTCCTCGGACGCCTGCCGTACCCGGGAGTGATGTGTCATGCGAATCAGGATGGTGTAATGGTCTTATGCACCTCAACCCTTACGGCGAGGATGCCGTGAACCTGGCCGCGGATCTGGCCAACCGCTCCCCGGCGGACGCCGGGGAGCTCGCGGAACGCTGCCGCGCCGCCGGGCTCGTCCTGGAGCGCCCGGTCACGCCGGAGGATGTGGACCGCGTACGGGCGGCGCTGCGGGGGTGGGAGAAGGTCGTCGACGCCACCGACGAGCGCGAGCGTGCAGGACTGGTCAACCGGATGCTGGCGGAGGCCGCCGCCTACCCGCGGCTGACCGACCACGCCGGGGACGGCTGGCACCTGCACTACCGCGACGACGATCAGCCGATCGGTTCCGTGCTGCTCTCGCTGATCTCCGTCGGCACCGCGCTGCACCTGGTGGGGCGGGGCATGCACCGGCTCCGGCGGTGCGCCGTGGCCGAATGCGCCACGATCTTCGCCGACACCTCCCGCACCGGACGGCAGCGCTACTGCTCCCAGCGGTGCGCCAACCGCGACGCGGTACGCCGGCACCGCGCGAGCCGTGCCGCCGGTTGACCCGTCGTCCGCGAGGCGCCGGGGGGTCAGGGCACGACAACGACGCGAGGAGCGCGAGATGACGGAGCGGACCACCGGTCGCGGGGTCGTGGCCAACATGAACCTCTCCCTCGACGGCCACTACGCCGGGCCGGGCGACCCCCGGGACATGGGCTGGGCGTGATCAAGGCGCCGCTGGCGGCCGACGAGGTCGACCGGCTGGCGATCATGATCTTTCCGGTCTTCCTCGGCGGCGGGCCGCGCCTCTTCGAGGACGGCCTGCCCGCCGGGAAGTGGGCGCTCGCCGGACATGCCGCGGGCGAGCACGGCGCGGTGTCCCTCTTCTAGGACCGGATCCGCTGAGCCGGCCGGGCCCGGGGCCCGCGAGGTGACCCCGGCCCGGCGCCGCGCCCCGGACGTGATCCGCGGGGGAGCCGCTCAGTGACCGGCGGCCATGGCCTGCTCCCGGGCCAGCCGCTCCTCGCCCGAGAGCGTGTTGAGCGGCTTCTCCTTGATGAACAGGACCGCCACCAGCGCGAGCGCGGTGAGCGGCACGCCGATGAGGAACAGGTCGGCGGTGGCCGTCGCGTACACGTCCTGGACGACGCGGACGACGGGAGCGGGCAGCTTGGAGATGTCGGGCACGGTGTCGGCGTCGCCGCCCGCGCCGCCGGCGGCCATCGGGCCGAGCTTCTCCGTCATGAGCGTGGTGATCCGGGCGGCCAGCACCGCCCCCAGGGCGCTGACGCCGACGGCGCCGCCCATGCTGCGGAAGAAGGTCAGCACCGAGGTGGTGACCCCCAGGTCGTGGGCGGGTACGTCGTTCTGGGCGGCCAGGACGAGGTTCTGCATGAGCATGCCGACGCCGACGCCCAGCACCGCCATGTAGACCCCGAGCAGTACCGTGCCGGTCTGGCCGTCGATGGTGCTGAGCAGACCCATCCCGGCGAGCATGATGACGCCGCCGGCGATCAGGAAACCCTTCCACCGGCCCGACCTGGTGATGAGCTGACCGGCCACGGTGGAGGAGATCAGCAGGCCGAACACCATCGGCAGGCTCATCAGACCGGCGATCGTCGGGGACTTGCCGAGCGCCACCTGGAAGTACTGCGACAGGAAGACCGTGCCGCCGAACATGGCCACGCCGACCAGGACGCTGGCCACGGTGGCGAGGGCGACGGTGCGGTTCCTGAGGATGTGCAGGGGAATGATCGGCTCGGCCGCCCGCGCCTCCACCCGGACGGCCAGCGCGAGGACGGCCAAGGCGCCGCCTACGAGGGCGACGGTCCACCAGGAGCCCCACGCGAACTGGTTGCCCGCCAGCGACGACCAGATCAGCAGCGTGGACACGCCCACCGTGATCAGCAGGGCGCCCAGGTAGTCGATCTTGACGTCCCTGCGCACCACCGGCAGGTCGAGCGTGCGCTGCAGCAGGACGATGGACAGGATCGTGAACGGCACGCCGATGAGGAAGCACCAGCGCCAGCCGAGCCAGGAGGTGTCCACGAGCACGCCGCCGATGAGCGGGCCCGCCACGGTGCCGACGCCGAACACGGCGCCGAAGATGCCGGCGTAGCGGCCGAGCTCACGCGGCGGGATCATGGCCGCCATCACGATCATCGCGAGCGCGGTCATGCCGCCGGCGCCGACGCCCTGCACGACGCGGCTGACGATGAGGATCTCCACGTTCGGCGTGAGGCCCGCGATCAGCGAGCCCGCCACGAACAGTCCCAGCGAGAGCTGGATCAGCAGCTTCTTGCTGTAGAGGTCGGCCATCTTGCCCCAGAGCGGGACCGTGGCCGTCATGGCCAGCAGTTCCGAGGTGACGATCCAGGTGTAGACGGTCTGCGAGCCCCGCAGGTCGGTGATGATGCGGGGCAGGGCGTTGGCCACGACGGTCGAGGCCAGGATGGACACGAACATGCCGACCATCAGCCCCGACAGGGCCTGCAGGACCTTTCTCCTGGAGGCGGGCGCCGCGGCCACGGGTTCGGGCTGCGCGCTGGTGGATGTCATCTTTCCTCGATTTCTCGGACGGGAGGCGGCGCCGCGCGGGACCGTGCGGGCGCCGGACGGAGACGTTCAGGGGGTCGGGACAGGACGGTGACCGGAGCGGTCACGGATCGGGCAGGCCGGCGGCGAGCTGGGAGAAGGCCTCGTCGACCAGGCCGGACAGCGCCGGCCGTCCGCCCGCGGCGCTCCAGCGCATCATCGCCACCCGGAAGGCCGACATGGCCACCGCGGTGGCCAGCTCGGGATAGCCGCTGGTGCCGAGTTCGACACCGGCCCGGCGCGCGACGGCGGCCGAGACGGCACGCTCGGTCTCGGTGCCGCCGGCGACCAGCCGCGGCAGCAGGGAGGGGTTCTGCTCGAACACCCTCAGCCGCAGCAGCCACTGCTCGCGCCGTTCCTGGACGCACTCGGCCTCGGCCCGCGACATCAGCCGCAGCGCCTCCAGGATCGGCACCTCCGCCGGTACGGCCTCCAGCCTCTCGCGCAGCTCGGCGGCGGACGCCGGGCCCGCGCCGACGAGCGCGTCCTCCTTGGAGGGGAAGTAGTTGAAGAACGTCCGCGAGGAGAGGTCCACCGCCTGGGCGATGTCCTCCACCGTGACGCCGGCCAGGCCGCGCTCGGCCACCAGTGTCAGGGCCGCGTGCTCCAGGGCGGCGCGCGTCTCGAGCTTCTTCCGATCCCTACGGCCGAGCTCGTAAGCGCTTTCCGCGGTGGTCACGACGCCAACTGTAGGGAGGAACTTTCAGATTATGCAATGTTTCATATCGTGAAGTGCTTCAGGTCACATGCCGCCGGGCACCGCCGTTCCGGCGCGCCGGCTGCGTTAGATTGGTGCGGCACGGCCTGACCGGCCTCAACGCGCGCCTCGCCGAGCACACGGCCGTCGTCCCCTCCCACGGGCCCGACGGCGCCGTGCGGCCCCGATCACGACGGCGGCGGTGACCGGGAGCGGCCTGCCCGGCCGCGGTCCCGCGCGGCGCCCCGTCCCGTCCGCACGTGCTCAGGAGAGTCCCGCCCATGGGCGCCCATCATTCCCACGGTTCGCACGGTCCCGCCCCGGCCGGTTCGCGGACGGCGGTGTGGGCGATCCTGGCCGTGATCGTCCCGCTGGCGATCGTCACCGTGGCGGCACTGGTCCACCTGTGGCCGAGCGAGACGGTGTCCACCGCCCAGCAGGCGGCGGTGGAACGGGTGAACGGGACCATCACCGCCGTCACCCTCACCCCCTGTCCGCAGGAGCCGCCCCTCGAGGGGGAGTCGCAGGCGGCCCCGCCACCCCCGCCGGACCCGGCCACCTGCGGTGACGCCCGCATCCGGCTGACCGGCGGACCGCAGGCCGGCCGGCAGGTCACCTCCGCGCTGCCCAGCGGCCCGGGCGCGCAGCGCTTCGCCGCCGGTGACGACGTGGTGCTCATCCACACCCCCGGCGGCGGGCCGGAGGTGGCGCCGTACCAGATCTCCGATCACGACAGGTCCTCGCCGCTGTGGCTGGCCGGTGCCGCCTTCGCGCTGGCGGTGATCGCGTTCGGCCGCTGGCGAGGGCTGATGGCCCTGATCGGCCTGGGCATCACCTTCGTGCTGCTGCTGACCTTCGTCATCCCGGCGATCCTGGCCGGTGAACCGCCGCTGCCGGTGGCCGTCGCCGGTGCGGCGGCGATCATGCTGACCGTGCTGTACCTCACCCACGGTTTCACCGTCACCACCTCGGTGGCGATCGTGGGCACCGTGGCCAGCCTGAGCCTGACCGGCGCGCTGGCCTACGCGGCCATCGGCCTGGTGCAGCTGAACGGCATCACCGACGAGAGCTCCTTCTACCTCGACACCAGCTACCGCATCAACACCCAGGGGTTGTTGCTGGCCAGCATCATCATCGGATCCCTGGGCGTGCTGGACGACGTCACCGTCACCCAGGCCGCCACCGTCACCGAGCTGGCCCGCGCCAACCCCGGCTACGGGTTCGGCCGGCTGTACCGGGCCGCGTCCCGGGTCGGCCGCTCCCACATCGCCTCGGTGATCAACACGATCGTGCTGGCCTACGCCGGCGCGTCACTGCCGCTGCTGCTGCTGATCAGTGTCGGGGAGCAGCCCCTGGGTGACACGCTGACCAATCCGGTGCTCGCCCAGGAGATCGTCCGGAGCGTGGTGGGCACCCTGGGGCTGATCGCGGCCGTGCCGATCACGACCGCGCTGGCCGCGCTGGCCGTCACGCGAGGCGCCGGGTCCGGGCACGACCACGGCGCCGGTCCCGGTGACGACGCCGGTGACGACGCCGGCACCGGTCCCGGTGGTGGTCGCGGTCACGGCCGTGGTGACGGTCGCGGCGACCCGCCGCGCCGGGCCCGTCACCGGCGGCCGTCGCAGACGCTGCCCGACCCGGTCACCTGAGACGCCCGGGGACCGTCCGGCCCGGGTCGCCGGGATCCGCACCACCGTGTGCGGGTCTCCTGCCGGGGCCGGCCCCGGCAAGGCGATCAGGCGGGCTGCCGGGCCGGTCCGCGCGCCGCCGTCCGCCGTTCGAACCACACCGAGGTGAACGGCGGCACCGCGCACGCCAGGCCGAGCGCCACCGTGCCCCGGCTCCAGCCGGCCTCCCGCGCCGAGAGCACCACCGCGGCCGCGTACAGCACGAACAGCGCCCCGTGGATCGGCCCGAACACCTTCACCCCGAGGTCGCCGGTCGCGGCCACGTACTTGAAGAACATCCCGACCAGCAGTCCCGCCCACGAGCACGCCTCGGCCACCGCCACGACCCTGAACCAGCGCAGCATGCCTCCCCCTTCGACTCCGAATGATCGCGCATACTCTACAGGCTGTAGAGCTCGCTCCGGAGGGCGGAGGGAGCCGCGGCCGCGGCCGGACCTCGAAGAGCGCCGGGACCCCTCACGAGGCGAGGGCTTCCCGCAGGAACCCGGCGACCTCCCTCCGCGCGGCCTTCGCCTGCGGCACCAGGCCCGGCGTGCTGAGGAAGGCGTGCGTGGCCCCGGGATGCTCGGTGAGCCGCGCGGGCGTTCCGGCCGCGCCCAGCCGTTCGGCGTAGACGCGGCCGTGGTCGGCCAGCGGGTCGAGGGTCGGCACCACCACGAGGGCCGGGGCCAGCCCGCTCAGGTCGCCGGCGTGCAGCGGCGACACCGCGCGGGCGTCCGTTCCCGCAGGGACGGCGAGGCGGTGGAAGAACCGCATCTGCGGCATGGTGAGGGTCGGGGTGCGGGGGTGGCGGGCGAAGGAGGGGTGGTCGTACATCGTCGGGGTCAGGTCGACGACGGGATTGACCAGCACCTGTGCCCGCAGGAGCAGACCGGCCTCCCGGGCCCGGATCGCGGCCAGGGCGGTGACCGTCGAGCCGGCGCTCTCACCGAAGACGGCGGTGCGCGCCGGGTCGATTCCCCACCTGTCGGGGTGCCGCAGCGTGTGCCGGAGCACGTCCCAGCCGTCGTCGACGGCCGCCGACAGCGGGGTCGCGGTGTCGAGGAGACGGTGCTCGACCGAGACGACGATCGCGGGCAGTCGCGCGGCGAGGTGGCTGTTGACCCAGTCGCTCTGTACGGCCGTGCCAACGAACCCGCCTCCGTGCACGTGGAGCACGAGCGGAAGGCCGGCCCGGTCGGCGCCGCCGTTCGTCCCGCCGCCGCGCCCGGGGGAGGGCCGGTACACCCGGACCCGGAGCGTGCGGTCGGGCAGTGTCACCTGCCGCCATCGGATCGTGGCGCCGCGGTCGGGGAACCCGGTGATCACCCGCACCAGGGGGGACGCCCGCCTGCGGTTCTCCGCGTCGCGGTAGGCGAGCAGCTTCCCGGGCGTCATCGCCGTCCAGTCCGGCTCCCTTCCCAGCGCGTGCAGCAGCCGGACGCCCAGGGGTGGCCGCTCCGTGCCGGTGACCTCGTCCATGTGTTCTCCTCGGATCGATGGTTTCGCTACCAGAGGTATCGATACCCAAGGTAGCGCAACACGTTATCGTGTGACCATGACCCGAGCGACTCCATCCGCCAGAGCACCCGGTCGCCCTCGCTCCGGAGTCAACGACGTGGTCTTCGCCGCGACGCTGAGCACGGTCCAGGAACTCGGCTACGCCCGCGCCACCGTCGAGCGCATCGCCGCCGCCGCCGGCGTCGCGAAGACCACCGTGTACCGTCGCTGGCCGTCCAAGGGCGCGCTGATCGTCGACTGCCTCCTCGACGCGTTCGGATCCGTGCCTCTGGAGGCCTCCGGCCGAACCGAGCTCATCACCGACGCCATCCGCTGGACCGCGGCGAAGATCGGCGAGCCCGGCGTCGGAGACGCCTTCGCGGGTGTGTTCAGCGACGCCGTCAGCGACCCGGCCCTGCGCGAGATCCTGTCCGCGCGGCTGCAGGACCCCTACCGTCTCGCACTGCAGGACGCGCTCGGCGAGCCCCGGGAGCGGGTCCTGTTCCTCATCGACGTCGTCGTCGGGACCCTCCTCCACCGGATGGGCATGACCGGCGAACCGATGGCCGACACCGACGTCACCGCGCTCATCGAGATGGTCCTGGCGCACTTCGCCGACCGCGCCGGCCCGGCCTAGAGACCCACGGCCGCCGGCCGGCCCGGCCTGGAGACCCACGGCCGCCGGCCGGCCCGGCCTGGAGACCCACGGCCGCCGGCCGGCCCG
>NZ_JBFABE010000064.1:0-16020 GCF_040640155.1 Streptosporangium sp. NPDC023615 | reverse complement strand
CCGGCCTGGCTCCGGGCCCGCCCGCCGGCCGGTCCGGCGGGGGAGGGCCGGGGTCACACCCCTCAGGGGTGGGCGGCGAGGAGGAGGAACGCGCCGAGCAGGATGAGGTGGACGAGTCCCTGCAGGCGGGTGGCCCGGCCCGGGACGACGGTCAGCGTGGCGACGACGACGGTGATCGCGAGCAGGACGATCTGGTTCGCGCCGAGGCCGAGGGACAGGGGGCCGGGGAGCCAGATCGTCGCGATGGCGATCACGGGGATGGTCAGGCCGATGCTTGCCATGGCGGAGCCCAGCGCGAGGTTGAGACTGACCTGGATGCGGTTGCGGCGGGCCGCGTTGGCCGCGGCGAGGGTCTCGGGCAGCAGGACGAGCAGAGCGATGATCACGCCGACGAACGAGTGGGGCAGGCTCAGGCCGGCGACGGTCTCCTCGATGGCGGGGGACAGGACCTTGGCCAGGCCGACGACCGCGATCAGGGCGACGAGCAGCAGCACCAGGCTGGTGAGGGCGGCACGGGCGGTGGGCGGGTCGGCGTGGTCGTCGTTGTCGGCGTCGTTGATCACCTTGCCGTCGCTGGTGACGGGCAGGAAGAAGTCGCGGTGGCGGACGGTCTGGGTGGTGACGAACGCGGCGTAGAGGGCGACGGACGCCACGGCGGCGAAGATCAGCTGCGTCGGGGAGAACTGCGGCCCGGAGCGGGCGGTGGTGAAGGTCGGCAGTACGAGGCAGACGACGGCGAGGGTCGCCACGGTGGCCAGGGCGGCGCCGGTTCCCTCGGCGTTGAACACCGCGAGGCGGTAGCGGACGGCGCCGATGAACAGCGACAGTCCGAGGATCCCGTTGCAGGTGATCATCAGGGCGGCGAAGACGGTGTCGCGGGCCAGTGACGCCGTCCCCGGCCCGCCGGAGATCACGAGGGTCACGATCAGGGCGACCTCGATGACGGTGACGGAGACGGCCAGCAGCAGCGATCCGAAAGGCTCACCGACACGGTGGGCGACGACCTCGGCGTGGTGCACGGCGGCCAGCACCGCGGCGCCCAGTACCACGGCGATGACCACCAGCAGCGGCGCGGGGAGGTCCCGGCCCCAGGAGGCGACCAGTACGACGATGCCGAGCGGTGGTGACACGAACCGCCAGTCGGCGATCAGGCGGCGAGGCCGCTCGGGGGTGGCCGGCGCGTCGGTCGCCCCGGAAGGACCGGTCGCCTCGGGAGGATCGGTGTGCCCGGGTGAATCGGTCGCCTTGGGAGGATCGGCGTGCTCGGACGGATCGCTGTGCTCGGGAGGATCGGCGTGCCCGGGTGGATCGATGTGCTTGGAGGGGCCGGTGTGCTCGGGAGGATCGGTCGCCTTGGGGGGGTCGGTGTGCTTGGGCGGATCGATGTGCTCGGATGCGTTCATGCCGGCGTTCCGGAGGCGGCACGGCCGGCGAACAAGGCCCGGTCCTCGGTGGTGACGGCACGGTCGTGGCCGACGTGGGCGCCGGTCCGGTCGACATCGGCGCGGGCCGGCGCGTCGGCCCGGTGGCCGGGGTTCTGCTCCGTGGACGAGACCTGCGCATATCCAACGATCATGCGTCGACAGTATCGAACCGAGATGTCGTCCGGCGCGGACATCCGACGCGGGTTGTCGGCGTGGTGTTCGCGATTCCCGGCCGTTCGCGGCCCCTCGAGCGTTCACGACCCGTGACCCGTGACCCCAGATCGTTCACGAATCGTGACCCGTGAGCCGTCGCTCCGGACCGTTCGCGACCCGCGACCCGTGAGCGGCCGCCCCCCGGACGTCCACGACCCCTGACCCGTGGCCCATGACCGTCGCCGCACCGGTCAGGACCTGAAGGAGCGCCCCGATCCGGCGAGCGCCTCGCCGAGGACGCGAACGGCCTTGGGGCCCATCCCGTGCAGTTCCAGCAGTTCGGCCTCGGTGCGCCCGGCGACGTCGGCGAGGCTGGTCACGCCCGCGGCGACGAGCGCCCGCGTGGCGGGCGTCCCGATGGACCTGGGCAGGTCGCCCACCTCGCCCGCCACCGCGTCGTCGGCCGCCTTGCCGGCACCGGCGAGGTCCTCGGGCGCGTGGGCGAGCCAGGCGTGGCGCACCCAGTGGTTGAGCCGCCGGCCGTCGATGTCCTCGAACGGGACCCGGACGCCGGACTGCCCGTCGCCCCCGGGCACGCGCTCGGCCGCCGGGTGTTCGGAAAGGACCCTGTCCGCGTCCGGCGCGGCCAGGTGGAGGTGCACGCGGCCGTCCTTGTCCGACGCGGCGAACGGTTCGCCGCGCACGGTGAACTCGACCACCCCGGAGCCGAGGCGCCGCTCCGAGGTCTCCGGGAGGGAGAGGGCGGTCCTACGAAGCTGGGCGAGCGTCGTCATGCTCCCCATTCTGGCCCGACCGGGTGACCGCCGGTGCCCGGGTGCGGCGGAACGCGCGGGCGCCGAACGCGCGCGTACGTGGCCCCTGTTCACGTACGCGGCGGGCACGGCGACCGGTTCCGGAGGTCAGGTGCCCGAGGCGGCGATCACCTCCGAGACCAGGCGCGGGGAGGTGACCAGGCGGCCGTACTCGGGCCGGCGCAGCTCGCCGCCCATGAACGGGTGCGGGTTGCGGTGCACGGCGGGACTGGGCGCGTCGACCAGGGCGGCGAAGTGGATCTCGGTGGCCCCGGTCGCCTCGACCACGCGGTGCACGTTGCGGGGCGTGATGCCGCCGCCGGGCATGACGACGAGCTCGTCGCCCGCCCGCTCGACCAGGGAGGCGATCAGCGGCGCGCCCTCCAGCGCGGTGACGTCCTGGCCGGAGGTGAGAACCCGGTCGACGCCCAGGGAGACGAGGGTGTCCAGGGCGGCGAACGCGTCGGCGGTCATGTCGAAGGCCCGGTGGAAGGTGACCGACAGGTCCCCGGCCGCGTCGATGAGGCGCCTGGCCACCTCGACGTCCACCTCGCCGGACGGCGTCAGCACCCCGATCACCACGCCCTGCGCGCCCGCGTCCCTGATGGTGGCCACGTCGCGCTCCATGGCCGCGACCTCGTACGCGTCGTAGATGAAGTCGCCGCCCCGGGGACGGACGATCACGTGGACCCGGATCGCCGAGACCGCCGCGAGGGTCGCCTCGACGGTGCCGAGGGTCGGGGTCAGGCCGCCGTCGAAGAGGGCGGAGCACAGCTCGACGCGGTGCGCCCCGGCCTGCTCGGCCGCGAGCGCGCCCGCGGTGCTGTCGATGCAGATCTCGTGGACAAGGCTCATTCTTCCTCCAGAGCGTGGATTTCACCGACCGGCAGGCCCCCGCCCAGCACGGGAACGCTCGCGAACGCCGCCGCCGGCGCGACGTCCCCGCCGGCCGCCCCGAGCACGGCCAGTGCGATCGCGCTCGTGGCCCGCGGGCTCCCGTCGATGACCTTGACGGCCGCCGCGTGCCCGGTGGCGAGCGCGACGACGAGGACCCCCTCGGCCCCGCCCTTGACCAGCGCCCCCGGCAGCGCCCGCATCAGCGTTGTGTTGACGTGCCCGGTCCCGCCGACGTACTCGGGGTGCTCGCGCATCGCGTCGGCGACCGCGCGCGGCGGGGTTCCCGGCTCGGCGACGACCAGGGCCCGCGCGGCCCGCGCCAGCCCGGTCAGCGACAGCCCGAACAGCGGGGCGCCGCACCCGTCGACGGCGACGTGGGCGGCCCTCTCTCCCGACAGCTCCTCGGTCACGGCGCGTACCCGCCGCTGCAGGGGGTGGCCCGCGTCCAGGTAGGAGGCGGTCTCCCAGCCGGAGGCGACGGACGCGGCGAGCATCGCGGCGTGCTTGCCCGAGCAGTTCATCCGCTCGCGCGAGGCCGCCAGGCCCGCCCGGATCAGCGCGTGCCGGGTGGCCTCGTCCTCGGGCCAGTCCTCGGGGCAGCCGAGCGCGTCGAAGCCGAGTCCGGCCCCGGCGAGGATGTCGGCGACCAGCCGTACGTGGAGGTCCTGGCCGGTGTGGCTGCCCGCGGCGATCGCCAGGCCGGGACCGCCGAGGTCCGCCCCGGACAGCAGGCAGGCCAGGGCCTGGAACGGCTTGGCCGAGGAGCGCGGGAGCACCGGCGCGCCGATCGCTCCCCTGGCGACGGCCACGGCGCCGTCGGGTGCCAGCGCGACGGCGCTGCCGTAGTGCACGCTCTCGGTGAACCCGGAGCGCACCACCTCGGCGAGCGGGACGAGGTCAGGCACGTGCGGGTCTCCTTCCGAACCGGCGGGCATCACGGGCATTGCGGGCATCGTGGGCGTTGCGGGCGTCGAGGGCACGGGCGAGCTTGGACAGCGACGCGTTGACCACCAGGTAGATCAGCGCGACGACGATGTAGGTCTGGATGAGCAGGCCGTTGAAGGTCGCCAGGACCTTGCCGCTGTAGAGCAGCTCGGCGTAGCTGACCACGAACCCCAGGGAGGTGTCCTTCAGCAGGCCGACCGACTGGCTGACGATCGAGGGCAGCACCCGGCGGGCCGCCTGCGGCAGCACGATCAGGCGCATGGTCTGGCCCTGGGTGAGCCCGACGGCGAGACCGGCCTCACCCTGGCCGCGTTCCACGGACAGGATCCCGGCGCGGAAGATCTCCGCGAACGCCGCGGCGTTCGAGATCGCCAGCGGCACGACGAGCTTCCAGAACAGCGGCAGGTCGAGCCCGTAGCGGGGCAGCGCGAACAGCACGACGTAGACCAGCAGCAGCGCCGGGACGGTCCGCACGACCTCCACGTACGTGGCGGCGGGCACGCGGATCCACCTGTGCCGCGACAGCCGCCCGAGGGCCAGGGCCAGCCCGGCCGCCATCGCGAGCGCGGCCGAGACGACGGCGGCGAGCGCGGTGGCCCACAGCCCGTTCAGCAGGTAGCGCCACATCGGCCAGGTCGTGTACGGCGACCAGCGGTCGGCGTCGAGCTGGCCGTTGGCGGCGAACTGGCGCAGCGCCAGCGCCAGCAGGGCGAGGATCGCGACCGCCCCCACCGCGGTCGCGATCCTTATCCTGCGGCGGGCGCGCGGGCCGGGCCGGTCGAAGAGGAGATCGCTCACCGGACCACCACCAGTCGTCGTTCGAGCCGCCCGGTGACGAACCCGGCACAGGCGGCGATCAGCGCGTAGGCCAGGCCCGCCCCGACGAAGATCGGGATGGGTTGCGCCTCCGCGAGGTTCACCCGGTTGGCCGCGGCGGTCAGGTCGACGACGCCGACCGCGGCGGCGAGCGAGGTGTTCATCGTCAGCGCGATGAAGATGTTGCCGACCGGCTGGATCACCGTGCGCAGCGCCTGCGGCAGGACCACGTGCCGCAGGGACTGGCCGAAGGTCAGCCCGAGCGCGCGGGCCGCCTCGCCCTGCCCGGCCGAGATCGCGTTGACGCCGGAGCGCAGTGCCTCGGCGACGTAGGCGGCCTCGTAGAGCGCGATGACGATCATGGCCGTCACCAGCAGGTCGGCCTTGAGCCCGATCTCCGGAAGGCCGAAGACGGCGAGCACCAGCAGCACCAGCAGCGGCAGGTTCTGGAAGGTCTCCACGTAGGCCGTGCCGATCCCGCGCAGGACGCCGACCGGGCTGACCCGCATGGCGGTGATCACGAGCCCTGCGACCGCGGCGCCGGCGAAGGACGCCGCGGTCAGCTGGAGGGTCACGACCAGTCCCTGCCAGAACTCGGGCAGGTGGTCCAGGAGGGCGGACATCAGGACCCCGGAACCGATCCGATCCGCGGCGGGGTGGGAGCCTCGCCCCGCACGACGGTGCCGAGGGAGTTCTTCCAGGTCTTCTGCCAGAGGCCGTCGGCCTGGATCTTCTTCAGCCAGTCGTTGACGAACTTCTTGAACTGCTCGTCACCGTGCTTGAGGCCGATGCCGTACGGGTCCTCGGTGAACGGACTGCCGACGACCTGGACCGAGGGGTCCTTCTGCGCGTTGGCCACCAGGAGCGTCTCGTCCTGGACGTAGGCGTCGCCGCGCTCCTGCTTGAGGGCCTGCATGCACTCGGGGTCGCTGCCGAACGTCACGATCTTGGCCTGCGGGGCGATCTTCTTGATCGCGGGGATGGCCGGGGTGTTGGCTCCGGCGATGACGGTCTTGCCGTTGAGGTCCTCGGGCCTGGCGATGCCCGTGGTGCCCTTCCTGACCGCGAGGCTCAGCCCGGAGGAGTAGTACGGCCCGGCGAAGGCGACCTGCTCGGCCCGCTCCGGGGTGATCGTGTACGTCTGGAGGACGACGTCCACGGTGCCGTTGGACAGCAGCGCCTCCCGGGTCTCCGAGGCCGAGTTGACGATCTTCACCTTGGGTTCGCCGATGATGTACTTGGCGAGCGCCTTGCCCATGTCCGCGTCGAATCCCTCGACCTGACCGGTCGTCGGGTTCTGCTGCGACAGCAGCGGCGCGTCGAGCGACCCGCCGACGAGGAGCTCACCGCGCTGCTTGATCTTCTCCATGGTGGAGCCGGGCAGGATGTCCGCGGCGGCCGCGACCGGCGCCGAGGCGATCAGGTCGTTCCCCTTGGTCTCACCCGGTACGGCCGGGCTCGCCGGGTCCGTACCGGAACAGGCCGTCAGGCCGAGCACGGACACAGCGGCGACAGCGGCCAGCCGCTTCATGGACACCATCGGGCCCACCATCCTTTTCGATCGTTTTCGATCAGTGAGTGAGAACTTTGGCCAGGAAGTCCCTGGCCCTGTCTGTGCGGGGAGCCTCGAAGAAGGCGCCGGGATCGCCCGTCTCGACGATCCGGCCGGCGTCCATGAAGACCACGCGGTCGGCGGCCCTGCGGGCGAAGCCCATCTCGTGGGTGACGACGACCATGGTCATGCCGTCGGCGGCGAGCCCGACCATCACGTCCAGCACCTCGCCGACCATCTCCGGGTCGAGGGCCGAGGTGGGCTCGTCGAAGAGCATCACCTTGGGCCGCATGGCCAGCGCGCGGGCGATGGCGGCCCGCTGCTGCTGCCCGCCGGACAGCTGGGCGGGCAGCTTCCCGGCCTGCTCGGCGATGCCGACGCGCTCCAGCAGCCTCCGCGCCGACGCCTCGGCCTCGGCGCGGCCGTCGCCGCGGACCTTCATCGGCGCGAGCACGATGTTCTCCAGCACGGTCTTGTGCTGGAACAGGTTGAACGACTGGAACACCATGCCCACGTCAGCCCGCAGCCGGGCCAGTTCCCGGCCCTCGACGGGGGCGGGTACGCCGTCGACGAGGATCTCCCCGGACCCGGCCGTCTCCAGCCGGTTGAGGCAGCGGCACAGCGTGGACTTGCCCGACCCCGAGGGGCCGATCACGACGACGACCTCGCCCGCCGCCACATCAAGGTCGACATCGCGCAGCACGTGGTGGTCACCGAACCACTTGTTCAACCCTTTGACCTGAATCATTACCATCTTCCTTCGAAATCGAAGACAAGCTGGAACGTAATGGATGATTCTCCTGCAAGTCAACACGTTGCCGTATTAAGTACAGACGTGGTATTTCTCTAGTCCATGTCAGGCAAAGAGCGGCTGCTGGTGCGGGGGACGCAGGGGGATCTCCTGCGTCTCGTCGCCACCGGTCACGCCGAGTCGCGCGCGCAACTGGCCCGCGTCTCCGGCCTGGCCGCGTCGAGCGTCTCCCTGCGCGTCGAGGAGCTGATCGACACAGGGCTCCTCGTCGAGGAGGGCTCGGGCACCTCCAGCGGCGGGCGGCGGCCCCGTCGGCTGCGGGTCAGCCCGACCGCCGGCCTGCTCGCGGTGGCCGACCTGGGGGCGCACCACGCCCGCCTCGGCCTGCTCGACCTCAGCGGCGTCCCGCTCGTCGTCGAGGAACGCGCCTGCGACATAGCGCTCGGCCCCGAGGCGACCCTCGACTGGATGGCCGCCGCGTTCGACGACCTGCTGGCGGCCCACGGCCCGCCCGGCGTCCCCCTGCGCGGTGTCGGCACCGGCGTACCCGGCCCCGTCGACCCCGCCACCGGCCGGGTGGTGTCCCCCTCCCGCATGCCGGGCTGGAACAACTTCCCCGTCGCCGAGCATCTCGGCGCGCGCTACGACCTGCCGGTGCTCGTCGAGAACGACGCCAACCTCCTGGCCGTCGGCGAGGCCCGCTCATGGCCGGGCCTGGACAACCTCATGGTGCTCAAGGCCGGCAGCGGCATAGGGTGCGGCGTGATCGTCGACGGCCGCCTGCACCGGGGCAGGGGCGCGGCCGGCGACATCAGCCACGTCCGGGTCAGGACCGACTCCTCCGTCATGTGCTCGTGCGGCCACCCCGACTGCCTGGAGGCCTACGCGAGCGGAGCCGCGCTCATGGCCGCCCTGTCCGAGCTCGGCCTCGCGACGCGACGCCCCGCCGACGTCGTCGCCCTGGTCGAGAACGGCGTCCCCGAGGCCACCGCCCTGGTCAGGAACGCGGGCCGCCTCATCGGCGAGGTGCTCACCGTCCTGGTCAACTTCCTCAACCCCGACGCCATCGTCGTCGGTGGCGGCCTCTCCGCCGCCGAGCCGCTGATCTCCTCCATCCGCGCCGCCGTCTACGAGCGCTGCCTGCCCCTGGCCACCCGCGACCTGGAGATCGCCGTCACCCGCGGCGGCCCCGACGCCGCCCTCCTCGGCGCGGGCTCCCTGCTGCTGGACGCCGTCCTCGGCTGAAGCCCCGCCGGGAGGTACGGGCGAGGCGCGGCGGGCGCACGATCCGCCTCCCCGCGCGGACGGCTCCGGGCCGCGCCGGACCGGCGAGCACACCGGGGCCCCCGCGGGCGGGCACACCGGACACCCGTGTCGCGCCCCATGGCCTCGCCATGACATTTCCCGGGTGAACGTGTGACGTGGTGTCAGTGTCGCCGCCGCACGGCCGGATGGATACTGGGCGGACCCCGCCGTTCGATCCCGGAGAGACCACCCATGGCCACCGCAGCCCCGCGCGTCCCGCCGACGGCCGGCACGACGCGGGGACGGCTGAGCAGGCTCAATCTCGTCATGTTCCTCCCGCTGCTCACCGCCGTGGGGGTGCTGCTGGTGGCGAGGGACGCCGGGACCTGGTGGCAGGCCGCCGTCCTGGGTCTGGGCGTGGTCGCGGCCCTGGTGGCCTTCGTGTGGTGGGCGGCGCGCGACCTCTCCCGGATCGCCCTTCCCTGCCTGGTCGTCGCCGCGGCCGTCTGGGCCCTCGGAGCGCTGGTGATGGGCACGGCCACGGCGTTCTACGGCATCTCGATCGTGGGCCCCCTGATCGTCCCCCGGTTGCCGCGCCACCGGGGCTGGGCGGCCCTGGGGGTGACCGCCTACGTCGCCGCGGTGGGCGCGGCGAGACTGCTGGTCACGCCGGAGGACACCTTCGGCGTCCTCGTCGAGTGCGGCTCAACCTGTCGGCGGAACTGGAGAACGCGAAGAACCTCTCCGAGGCCGCGGGCATCCGCGTGCGCGTCGACCGGGAGGCCGAGGTCGACGCGCACACGGGCGAACTGCTCGGCCAGGTCCTGCGGGAGACGACCACCAACATCCTGCGGCACGCGCAGGCCGGGCAGGTGCGCGTCACCCTGACGGAGTCGGGCATCACCATCGTCAACGACGGCGCCGGGGAGGGGCCGCCCCCCGAACTGCGGGGGCTGGCCACGCTCGGGGAACGGGTCGCGGACGGCGGGGGCGAGCTGAGGGTGGAGCAGCAGGACGGGCGTTTCCTGACGGCCGCGGCGTTCCCGCGCGGCCGTTCGGAGACCGCCCCCCGAAGCGGGAAGGGACGACGATGACCACCGTGGTGCTCGCCGACGACGAGGCGCTCCTCCGCAAGGCGCTGGCCGCGTTGCTCCCGCTCGAGGGCGAGATCACCGTGCTCGCCGAGGCGGAGGACGGGCGGGCGGCCGTCCGGGCCACGCTGCGGCACCGGCCCGACGTGCTCGTCATCGACCTGGAGATGCCCGGCGTGGACGGGCTGGAGGCCGTCGCGGAGATCCGCCGCGCGCTGCCGGAGCAGGTGATCCTCATGCTGACCCGTCACGCCAGGCCCGGCGTGCTCCGCAAGGCACTGAGGCTCGGGGTCCAGGGCTTCGTCAGCAAGTCCGCGGAACCGGCGCACATCGTCTCGGTCATCACGACCCTGCACGAGGGCAGGCGGTGGATCGACCCGGACGTCTCCGCCCTCGCCATCGTCGACGACTGCCCGCTCACCGACCGCGAGCTCGACGTGCTGCGGGCGACCGGCGAGGGCTACTCGGCCGCCGACATCGCCACCCGGCTCCACCTGGCCGAGGGCACGGTGCGCAACTACCTCTCGAACGCGATGCAGAAGACCCAGACCCGGACCCGGCACGAGGCCGCGCGGTACGCGCGCGAACACGACTGGCTCTGAGCGGGGCGGCCCGCGACGAGGCGGGAACCGGCGGCGGAAGCCGGTCGCGGACCGCGTGCTCGCCGGTCTCACCGGTCTCACCGGTCTCACCGGTCGTTCCGTACGGCCGCGGCGGCGAACTCCGCGCGTTCCCCCGCGTCCAGGTCCAGCGCCTGGGTCAGCAACCGGATCGACGCGCTCCTGGGGCGCCACACGGCGTCCCCCTCGAGCCTGCGGATGGTGCGTACGTTGACCCCCGCCCTGTCGGCGAGCTCCTCCTGGGTCAGCAGTGCCCGGCTGCGCCAGGTTCGGACGAGCGTCCCCAGGCTCCGGGGTTCCCCTTCGGGACCGTTCCGGTCGTCATCTGGTCTTCTGGCAGGCATTTCACTCCTCTCCTCAACGTCATGGCTCGACTATCACGGCGCCGGGGAGAGCCGCCAAGGACGGCGTCGGGACAGGCCCGGAAACTTGGGCCCCCCGTCCTTGTGACATGCGGGCCGCGACGGGGGAGGGGCGGGCCCGCACCGGGGCTTCTCGCAAGATCGTGGAAATCACGGAGATCAGCCGATCGCGCCGTACCGGCATCTAAGCTGTTTCCATGACCGCTTCAGGGGAGTCGTCCCCGTCGTCGACCGAGCGGCCCGCACCCCTGACCATCGCGGAGATCGCCGCGCGGGCCTCGGTGTCCGTCTCGACGGTGTCCAAGGTCGTCAACGGCAGGGCCGAGGTCGCCCTGGGCACCCGGGAGGCCATCGAGAGGATCATCGAGGAGCACGGCTACCGCCGCCAGCGCAAGCCGGCGAGCCGCGCGGCGACGATCGAGCTGGTCTTCCACGAGCTGGAACCGGCGTCCGGCTACGCGATGGAGATCATCAGCGGGGTCGAGCAGGTCACGCGGCGTCATCGGCTGTCCCTGGTGCTCTCGCAGCTGCAGGGGCGGCAGGTCGCGGATCCCGCGTGGTTCGAGGGTCTCCTCCACCGGCGTCCCTCAGGGGTGATCGCCGTGTTCTCCGGGTTCACCGCCGCCCAGCTGGAACAACTGCGCAAGCGCGAGATTCCCGTGGTCCTCGTGGACCCGACGGGCGAACCCTCTCACGAGGTCCCGTCGGTGGGTGCCGGCAACTGGAGCGGGGGACTGACGGCCACGCGCCACCTGCTGGAACTGGGGCACCGCCGTATCGCGATCGTCGCCGGCCCGACGCATCTGCTCTCGGCACGGGCCCGGCTCGACGGTTACCGCGCGGCGATGGACCAGGCGGGCGTGCCGGTGGACCCGCGCCTCGTACGCGGGGCCAGCTTCGTCTTCGAGGACGGCATCGAGCACGCGCTGGCCCTGCTCGCCCTTCCCGACCCTCCGACCGCGATCTTCGGTTCCAACGACGGCCTGGCCATGGGGATCTACCAGGCGGTCGCGAGGACGGGCCTGCGCGTGCCCGACGACGTGAGCGTGATGGGTTTCGACGACCTGACGCCCGCCCAGTGGGTCAACCCGCCCCTGACCACCGTCCGCCAGCCGCTCAGGGACATGGGCATGGCGGGCGCGTCCATGGCGGTGAGTCTCGCCATGGGTGAGTCCCTGCCCCAGAACCGCCTCATCCTGAGCACCGAGCTGGTCGTCCGGGGAAGCACCGCGGCGCCCGCCGGGCGGTAGGACGGGAGACGTCCGGCACGGCACGAGGGGAACGGGCCGAGGGCCGGGTCACCCGTTCAGGCGACCCGGCCCTCGACGACGTCATGCTCAGGTGCGGTTCCACCGCTGGTTGGCGCCGCCGGTGCAGGGCCAGATCTGGACCTTGGCGCCGTTGGCCGTGGCGTTGTTCACCACGTCCAGGCACTTGTTCGCGCCGACGGCGGTGATGCTGCCGTCGGTGTTGAGGCGCCACTTCTGGTTGTTCTGGCCGTTGCAGTCCCAGATGAGGACCCTCGTGCCGTCGGCGGTGCCGGCGTTGTCGACGTCCAGGCACTTGTTGCCGTAGACGCGCAGTTCACCGGCGGCCGTGGAGGTCCACTGCTGGTTGCTCTGGCCGTTGCAGTCCCAGATCCCCGCCTGGGTGCCGTTGGCCTGGGAGGCGCCGGTCACGTCGAGGCACCTGCCCGACCCCACCCCCTGGATCCGGGTCGTCGTCGACGGGGTGGGAGTGGGTGTGGGGTTGGGCGTGCCGCCGCTGACCCGGAACACCACGGTGCCGTGGGCCGGGACGCTCGCCGAGATGGCGCCGCCGGTCGTGGTGACGGCGTTCGTCCAGGCGTCCTTCAGGGTGAAGGAGGTGCCGGCCTGGCCGATGGCGGCCGCGGTGGTGCTGATCGTGGTCGTGCTGCCGCCCTGGTTGAACAGGGCGACCGCGACGTCGCCGTTGCTCAGCCGCTTGGCCAGGATGCGGCGGGTCCCGTCGTTGCTGATCTGGGTCGCCTGCAGGCCGAGCGTGTCCTGGTTGATGGCGATCAGGTTCTGGTTCTTCAGGATCGTGGTGGTCGCGTTGTCCATGTTCCGGACGTCGTTCCCGGCGATCAGGGGCGAGGCCATCATGGCCCAGAGCGCGAAGTGGCTGCGCATCTCGGTGTCGGTCATGCCGCCCCGGCCGACCTCCATCATGTCGGGGTCGTTGAACTGGCCGGGCTTGGCGTACGAGGCCAGCGGGACGGTGACGTTGACGATGTTCTGGATGCCCATCGGGTAGCCGTTGGTCTGGCCGGTGTCCCACTTGTTGGTGATGTCCTCGGTCGTACGCCAGATGTTGGCGATGTCGCCCCAGTTGCGTTGCGGACCGGTCTTCTCGTGGATGCTGTTGGGGTTGATGCTGTAGAGGATCGGCCGCCCGGTCGCCGCCAAGGCGTCGCGCATCTTGGCGAAGATGCGCACCTGGTCGTTGATGGTGCCGGTGGGGGAGCACCAGTCGTGCTTGAGGTAGTCGACACCCCAGGCGGCGAACTGCCGGGCGTCCTGGACCTCGTGGTTGAGGCTGCCGGTCGCACCCGGGTAGGAGTTGAAGTACTGGGCGCAGGTCTTGTCCAGGGGCGCCTGGTAGATGCCGAACTTCAGCCCCCGGGCGTGCAGGTAGTCACCGAGCGCCTTCATCCCGCTGGGGAACCGCGACAGGTTGGGCTGGAGGTTGCCGGCGGAGTCGCGGTTGGGGTCCATCCAGCAGTCGTCGACGACGACGTACTGGTACCCCAGGTCGCGCATGCCGTTGCTGACCAGGGCGTCGGCCGTCTGCTTGATCAGCGTCTCGTTGATGTTGCAGCCGAAGGTGTTCCAGGTGTTCCACCCCATCGGCGGGGTACGGCCCACGCCGTTCTCCAGGGCCTGCGCCTGGGTGGCGGGGGTGAGTGCCACGGCCAGCGCCGCCAGGCTCAGCAGCACACGTGCTCGTTGTTTTCTCATCGCTGTCGCTCCTAGCGAGGGTCGGGCGCCGGCCACCGGGGGGTGGTCGCGCCGCGGTTGGTGACGAGGACGAAGGTGGTGCTCGCGCCGGCCGCGCGCGAGCCGTCCCGCCGGGGCGGGACGAAGGCGGTGCCCTCGTCGGCCGGTCGCCGGACGACGAGGGGCACGACCGCCACGGCCGTCAGCGGTGATCGGTGTCCCGGCACGGCGCGTCTTCCGTCACTGGAAGGACGTTCCGTCACTGGAAGGACGCGTCGTCGACGTAGAGGCCGTCGGTGCCCGCGGCCGTCTCGACGTAGAAGGAGGCGCTTGTCAGCGTCCCGGTCCACGAGACCGTCGTGGTGCCGGTGAGCTGGGTCCACCCGCCTGCGTTGACCGTCTGGGCCGGGGTGAGCTGGACGTAGCTCGTCGTGCCGTTCGCGGTGAGCGTCAGCGTCGCCTTCGCGCTGGGGGTGCCGCTCTGCGAGCGGACCCACACGCTCGTGGTGTAGCTCTTGCCGTTGGTGAGCCGCGCGGTCACGTTCTGGTGCGGGCCCTGCCAGGCGGACGTACGGCCGGAGTTGAGCAGGGAGCGGCTGCCGCCGTGGGCCACGGTGGTGGCCGAGGACAGGGTACCGCCGGAGCTGGTCCAGTTCGCCGTGCCGTCCTCCATCGTGCCGTTGGCCAGCAGGTTCTCGCCGCTGTTGCCCCCGCCCGGGGTGAACCGCCACCAGTCGAGGTTGAACAGGTAGCCGCTGCCGCCGGTGAACCGCAGGTAGAGGTCGCGCGTGCCGGTCGCGCCCAACGCCGGGCAGGTGACCGTGGTCCAGGTCTGCCAGCCGCCGGTGCCGGGGACGGTGCAGGTGCCCACGAGGGCGCCGGTGGCGCCGCCGAGGCGGACCTCGATCCGGCCGCCGGAGGTGCCCGAGGCCACGCGGGCGGTGAAGGAGGAGACTCCGCTGCCGAAGGCGACGCCCTTGACCTTGACGTGGTCGCCGTTCTCGATGAAGCCGACGTTCATGCCGCCCTCACCGGAGACCTCGGTCTCCACCCCGGACGCCCAGGCCATGGTCTCGGCCTCCTGGCGGACGAACGGGTTGAGGGGGGTGACCTGCGGCGGTCCGGCGGAGGTCATGGTGATGGTCGGGATGGTGCCGTCGGCGTTGTAGCTGAACTTCTCCACCGCCACCGACCTGGTGTAACCGCTCCCGCCGGGGAGGGCGCCGTTGTGGTAGAAGAAGTACGACCCTCCGGCGAAGTCGACGATCCCGGCGTGGTTGGTGAAGCTGGCGCCCTGGCGGGGCATGATTGTTCCCCGGTAGGTCCACGGTCCGGTGGCGCTGGGGGCCGTGGAGTAGGCGATGAACTCCGAGCAGCACTCGGCGGCGAACACGTTGTAGTAGAGGTTGCCGCGCTTGAAGACCCAGGGACCCTCCTCGTAGAGCGTGGGACGGCTCGCGTTGCCGCTGCGCGCGCCGAAGCCCGCGGCGGTGAGGGGGATCTGGGTCGGGCCGCCGGAGAAGGAGATCATGTCGGTGTTGAGCCGGACGTACCACAGGCGGGGGTTGCCCCAGTAGAGGTAGGCCTGGCCGTTGTCGTCGATGAACGCGTGCGGGTCGATCTCGCCGTTCTCGACCAGCGGGCGGCCCAGCGCGTCCCGGAAGGGCCCGGTGGGGCTGTCGCCGACCGCGACGCCGATGGCCATTCCGCCGGTCGCCCGGTTGCGCACCGGCACGTACCAGTAGAACTTCCCGTTGCGGGGGACGACGTGGCCGGCCCAGGCGTTGGCGTCGGCCCAGGCGAAGGTGGCAAGGCTCATGGGCGAGCCGTGGTCGGTCCAGTTGGCCATGTCCGAGGAGGAGTACACCCGCCAGTCGCGCATGGTGAAGTAGGTCGAGCCGTCCTCGTCGTGACCGGTGTAGACGTACACGCGGCCGTTGTGGACGAGCGGCGCCGGGTCGGCGGTGTAGATCGTCTGCACGATCGGGTTGTCCGCCCTGGCCAGGGACGGGAACAACATGGTCGCAAGAAGCAGGCCCACGGTGCACAGGACCGTACGCGGAACAGCTCTCACCTGTCGTCTCCCTCGGGCACGTGTTCTTCGGGGGGTGATGGTGGCCCCGGGCGCAGTGGTCGCTCCCTCCCCCACGCCCGGGGCCGGTTCATGGGCGATCCGCCAAGAGCCGGATCGGTGTCACCGCGTCAGCGCTGCAGGGTCAGCAGACCCGGCCGGTAGGGCCACAGGCCGTAGTCGGGGGGGTTGGGGTTGGGGGGCTGACCCTGGTAGAGCAGCTGCAGCTTGCAGGGGTCGACGGTCATGGTCTGGTCGGCGCTGACGCGCAGCAGCTCGCCGTGGCTGATGTCGTTGGTCCAGGTGGCGCCGCTGTTGGCC
>NZ_JBFABE010000063.1:0-47291 GCF_040640155.1 Streptosporangium sp. NPDC023615 | reverse complement strand
TGACCACGTAGAGGACCGCGATCATCAGGGCGGGCACCAGCAGCCACAGCCGGCCAGGCCCGCCTGGGCGCGTATCGCCATCGCCGAGACGTGGTGGGCGACGGTGTCGTGCAGGTCGCGGGCGAGCTGTTCGCGTTCGAGCAGTTTGGCCTGGTCGAGCTCGCGCGCCCTGGCGCGGGCCCGGTAGCGCAGCGCCCCGCCCAGGGTGACGGTCGTGGACAGCACGGCGAACGCGCCGATCGTGCCGGCGCCGGTGGCGTCCTCGCCGATCGTGGTGAGGGAGGCCGAGACGATCATGATCACGAGCCCGGTCACGGCCTCGCGTCCCGACCCCCACCGGAACAGCGCGTAGGGGAGGATGAGCTGGTAGACCATCGTGTACATCTCCGACAGGGGCTCGCCCGTCAGGACGCCGGGCAGCCCCGTGACGGCGAAGCAGATCACGACCATCGCCAGCGGCCTGCTCCGGCGCCACAGCAGCGTGGGCACCAGCCCGACGGCGACGCACACCGAGACGGCCCGCCACGGAAGGTCCGGCCGCAGGACCCCTTCGAGCACGGCGACCGGGACGATCACCCCGACCAGCGCCCAGTCCCGCCACACGCGCCGAGGGGCGCCCGGAGGGCGGGGTTCGTCCCAGAGGGAACGAAGGACGGCGGGCACATCATCATCGTACGAGCCCGCGGGTCGTTCCGGACGGCCCGCGGACGTCAGGTGCAGGGGTTGGTCTTGCTGTCCACGACCTTGTCGGTGAGGGCGTCGGGGATCTTGGGGAGGGCGCGGACGCCCGGCCAGTCGGCGCCGATGATCAACTGGATGATCGGCCCGTCCGGGGCCTTGCCGTCGGCGGTGGGCGGGGGCGCCACCGTCGGCACGTACTTCTCCGTGGTGAGCGGCTTGACCTTGCCCGGGACCGGGGCGCGCTTGTCGCCGGAGAGCCTGGCGGCCACGGCGTCACCGTAGGAGGCGCCCTCGTCGGCGTCCTTCTTGGCGTAGCGGACCGTGGTGGTGGGCACGTTGCCGGTCGCCGGGCGGGCGTTGCCGACGTGGGTGACCACGAAGCCCTGGTCGGCCAGCTCGTCGGCGACCTGCTTGGCCCGGCCCGGCGTGTCGGTGCCGTTGAACACCTGGAGCCTGACCTGCTCGCGCTTGACCGCGGGCTTGGCCTTGGGGTCGGGCGGCGGGGTGACCTCGGTGTCGTTCTTGATCGCCGCGAAGAGCTGGTTCGCGTACGGCTGCACCCAGGCGACCCGGTTCGGGTCGTCGGGGTGGGGGCCCCACGGAACGGTGATCAGCTTCACGCCGCTCGCGGTCAGCTTCTGGGCGCTCTGCCCGATCTTGAGCAGGGTGCCGGTGTCCCTGGCCAGTTCCTCGTCCATCCGGACGGACTTGGCGGCGGTGTTGATGAAGTTCACCATCTTGGCGGGATCGGTCAGCAGCTCGCTGCTGGTGGCCTTCTTCACCACCTGGCTGAGGAAGACCTGCTGGCGTTTGATGCGGCCGATGTCGCTGCCGTCGCCGTAGTTGCGCAACCGGACGTAGCCCAGGGCCTTCTCGCCCGCCAGCAGGTGCCAGCCGGCCGGCAGGGTGAGCTTGGAGTCCTTGTCGTCGACCGGCTTGGTCAGGCAGACCCGGATGCCGCCGAGGGCGTTCACGATGTTCTTGAAGCCGGTGAAGTCGACCTCGACGAAGTGGTCGATGTGGATGTCGGTGAGCGCCTCGAGCGTGGTGATCGTGCAGGTGATGCCGCCCTCGTTGTAGGCGGCGTTGATCATCTCGGTCCGGGCCGCGACCTGCTGGCCCGTCTCCGAGGTACAGGCGGGCATGTCGACCATCGAGTCGCGGGGGAAGCTGACGAAGGTCGCCTTGTCGCGGTCGGGGGCGATGTGCATGAGGATGATGGTGTCGGTGCGCTTGCCGTCGGAGGCGGTCCACTCCTGGCCGTACTTGTGGTTGTCGCCCTCGCGGGTGTCGGAGCCCACGATCAGCACGTTGAGCGCGCCCTTGACGGGCGCGGGCCGGTTGTTGCCGAGCTTGCCGGAGAGGTCGAGCGTCTCGACCCCGCCGAGCGCGTCCCGGTAGACCTTGTAGCCGCCCAGGGTGCCGAGCACCAGCAGCCCGGTCGCCGCGATGCTCGCCCATGCGCCGACGCCGAGCCGCCGCGGCCCGCGCCCCCTGCCCTTCGAGGCCTTCCTGGGCGACATCGGCTCCGTGGGAGGCGCCGAGGCGGGAGGTGTCTGCGCCCCCGCCCGCCGTACCCCCCGGCGGCCGGGGGAGGTCGTCTCGGCCCGGCGGTCCCTGACGGCGGCCTGCCGGTGGTCGCTCATGCGGTCCTCCCGCTCGGCGGCGTCTTCCGGTGATGATGAGGCTCGATCACTGCGCCCAAAGAGTAGATCATGGGGTACGCGCCAGGAGCCGTGATGATGCGAACTTGGCCAAGACCGCCCCCTGAGACCGCTGTGTGATCCGGCGGCCAGCATACTCAAATACGGACATTTAGTGGAATGTTACTGAAATTAGGTTTACGTACGATCAAGGCCGCCGCCAGGCAGGCGGCGGGCACCGCCGGCAGCACGTAGCGGTAGTCGAACTCCGCCACCGCCGGAGGCATCACCAGCAGCACCGCCGCCACCGACCAGGGCAGCGCCCACGCCGTCGAGGCCGACCGGAACCGCCGGACGCACGCCGCCGCGGGCGGCAGCAGCAGGATCACCAGCACCGCCGCGCCCGGCAGCCCGGCGACCCCCTGGTAGGTACGCATCCAGCCCGCGTACGGTTCGACGATCCGGGTGGAGATCGGACCCCGCTGGTAGCGCTCCGCGGCCTGGGCGCCGACCGTCGCCGGGTAGCGCCCCGGCGGCGGGGGCGGCGTCGCCGGGAAGCGGTAGTAGTCGTAGATCTCCTGGTCCGGGTAGACCGGACGGCCCACGGTGAACGACCGGCTCAGCTCCGAGGCGACCGACCCCAGGTAGTCCAGCGGCTGGCTCCGGATCGCCAGCGAGGCGAACCGCCCGGCCAGCGCGTCGCTCTCCCGGGTGAACGTGATGCCGGGCAGCCTCACCAGCGGGGACTCCTGCGACCAGACGTACTCCTGCGCGGGAGGCCTCAGGGCCGGCGGGCGCGGGTCGCAGAGCACCGCCAGGTCCGGCGGCGGCCGCATCACACCGCAGTCGGCGAAGGTCATCGTCTTGGCGTACAGGAAGACGCCGTTCGCCCCCACGATGCCGATCCGCTGGGTCGTCGCGTGGAACCAGGCGCCGTAACCGAGGATCGGCACCGTCGCGGCGATCAGCATGATCCCCGCCGCGCGCACCCGGCCGCGCTCCCGGAGGATCAGCCAGCAGGCGAAGAGCGCCACCAGCGGCAGCCCGACGGTCCTGGTCAGCGTCGCCGCCGCGAGCAGCAGGCCGATCCCGGCCGCGGTACGCCACCCCGTCCGGCTCCCCGGACCCCCGGGGGTCAGGCCGCGTACGGCCAGGCAGGCCGCCGCGACGACCAGGACCGTGAAGAGGGTGTCGGAGACCAGCAGGTGTTCCAGCTCGATCTGGTAGGCGTCCAGCAGGGAGGGGGCCGAGGCCAGGGTCGCGGCCCAGCCGGGCGCCCGCAGCCGTCGCGCGGTGAGGTAGACCAGCACGCCGACGAGCAGGCCGATCAGGTGCTGGGCGACCGTGACCACGGCGAAGTCGTGGAACGGCTGGAGCAGCCTGAGGAACATCGAGTACCCGGCCGGCCGCACCAGGTCGGGCCGGGGCCTCATGGCCGTGACGACGTAGGTGTAGGAGTCGGGGAACCAGAGCGCGGGCCGGTACCCCAGCACGGTGACCAGCCGCAGCGCGGCCCCCGCGGCCAGCAGCCCCAGGAACCAGCGATGCTCTCGCGCCCCACGGGCCAGGAGGGGACCGCGGCCCTCGGGGGGAGCGTGCTCCCGGGGGGAGCCGTGCCCGTCCAGCGGATCGCGACCGCCCAGGAACCGCCGACGCAGCCGCGCCCACCCGAACACTCGTCCCCCTCCTCGCGCGCTGCGCGTACGCTACCGGCTCCCGGGTGACCTCGCGGCCCGCCCCCGGGCACGGCGCGCCCGCCGTCGCCCCGGGTTGGCAGTACGATCTCGTCACATCATGACCACCGGCCCGCTGGATCGCGCGCGCAGGCCCTCGGCGGGCAGGGTGCTCGCCGTGCTCTCGGTCGTCCCCCCGCTGGCGGTGGCGGGCTGGCTGCTGACCGGTCTGCCGCTGCTGCTGCTCGGCGCGTTCCGGCCGCTCCTCGCGGTCCCGCTCGGCCTGGTGATCGTCACGCTGCTCTGCCGGTACGGCCTGCGGCGCGTACCGGAGATCGGCGGGGCCACGGCCCGGCAGGTCGCCGGGGTGGTCGCGGTCGCCCTGGGGTCGGGGATCCTCAACGGCCTCCTGCACGGCGAGCAGCTCATCGTCCGCCGCGACCCGGGCACCTACGCGCAGTACGCCCTCTGGCTGGCCGGGCACGGCTCGCTGCCGGTGCCCTTCCAGGAGCAGGCCTTCGGCGGCGCCGACCCGGCCCTCCGCTTCGGCAGCGTGGGCTTCTACGACTTCGGCGGCGCGGTCGTGCCCCAGTTCATGCCGGGCGCGCCGATGCTCCACACGGTGGGCGCCTGGGCGGGCGACATCGCCGGGCTGCTGCTGGTGCCGCCCGTGCTGGGGGCGGCGGCCGTGCTCGTCGTCGCGGGGACGGCCGCCAGGCTCGCCGGTGCCCGCTGGGCGCCCCTGGCCGCGCTGCTCCTCGCCGTCTGCCTGCCGATCCTCTACACCTCGCGGACCACCTTCAGCGAGATCCCGTCGCTGATCCTGATCTTCGGGGGCCTCGCCCTGCTGCACGACGCCGGCACGGGACTCCGCTCCGGAGCCGGGCCCGGCGCCGGCGCCGCCCCCCGCCCCGGAGGGCCGGTGGACCCGAGGGGGGCGGCGGGGGCGGCGGGGCTCGCCGGGCTGGTGATCGGGCTGGCGGTCATGGTCAGGATCGACGGGCTGCGCGACATGCTCCCGGTGCTCGCCTACGCCGGGCTGCTGATCGCCCTCGGCCGGGCCGGTGACCGGGAGAGGGGGCGGCGGGGGGTGCCGCTGCTCGGCGGGCTGGTGGCGGGGGCCGGGCTCGGCCTCGCCGCCGCCTACCTGCTGTCGCGGCCGTACCTGGACTACCTGTCGGGATCGCTGATCCCGCTGCTGGCCATCTGCGGCGCGGTCGTGCTCCTCATCGCGGTGGCCGCGGCGCTCGCCCCGCGCCTCGCCGGTCCGGTGCGGCGGGCCGCCCGGACCCGCAGGCTGCCCGAGGCCGCCTCCGGCCTGGTCGTCCTGGTCGCCGCCGCCTTCGCCGTACGGCCGTGGCTGGAGACCGTGACCCGCCTGCCGGCCACGCCGGAGGACCGGACGACCTCCCTCTTCGTCGCCGCGGTCCAGCGGGCCAACGGCCTGCCGACCGAGCCGTACCGTCTCTACTACGAGAACTCGGCGCACTGGGTGGCCTGGTACATCGGTGTCCCGGCGGCACTGCTGGCCGTGCTCGCCGCGGCGGTGCTCGCCCGCAGGCTGGTCCGGGGGACGGCCGCCGGGTGGGTGCTGCCGCTGGCCGTCGTCCTGTGGACCACGGTCGGCACCCTCTACCGGCCGGCCATCACCCCCGACCACCCGTGGGCCGCCCGGCGGCTGGTCCCCGTGATCATTCCGGGCATGGTCCTGCTCGCCGTCTGGGGCCTGCGCTGGCTGCGCGACAGGGCCCGCCGGTCCGGGTACGGCCCGGCCGCGCTGCGCGGGCTCACGGTGGGCGGCGCCGCCCTGCTGCTGGTCTTCCCCGCCTTCACCTCGGCGGGGACGGCCTTCACCCCGATCGAGCGCGGCGAGCGCGCCGCGGTCGAGGCGCTGTGCGCGGCCCTGCCGGCGCGCGCCTCGGTGCTCGTCGCCGAGCGCGTCACCTCCGACCGCTTCACCCAGGTCGTCCGGGGCACCTGCGACGTGCCCACCGGGCGGATCGTCCTGGCGCCCCGCTCGGACGTGCCCGCCCGCGCCGACGTCGACCGGCTGAGCGCCCGCGTCCGCGCCGCCGGGCGCGTCCCGGTGCTGCTCGCGGCCAGGGCCGACCAGCTCTCCGCGTACGGGCTCCCCGTCCAGGTCATGAACCTCCGCGTCCGCCAGGACGAGCGCTCGCTGGTCGACGCGCCCAACGCCACCTGGTCGCTGTCCGCCGACGTCTGGATGGCGGTCCCGCGCGCGACCGGGTGAGGCGCGCCGCGCGCCGGTGAACCCGGGGGGCGGGGTCCACGCGCGCCGCTTTGCAGCGGAGCCGCCGCGAGCGGGATGCCGGGCGAAGTCGGCCGGTCGCGGAGCCGTTCCATTTCAGGTGATCAAATCCGCGGTGCTGTGTCACCATGGCTGTTCGCATTTCCGCCTATCGAGGTGAGTGACGCGTGTGGACATGACGGGCCCGCCTTCTCGTTCGCGTGACGAGGACGACGCCCCCGCCGCCGAGGAGTTGTCCTTCGCGCCCCCCGGGCGGGAGGTTCCCGCGGGGAGACGGGCGAGGCTCCGTCGCGGCCTGCCGGCCGTCGTGGTGGCCGCCGCCGTGCTGCTCGGCGCGGCCGGGACCGCCGCCTGGTACGTCCACCACGACGCCGTCCGGGTGCTCCCGCCCCCGGAGGGCCCCTGGCCCGAGGGCGGAAGGTTCACCGTTTATCTGTGCGCCGAGGCCGACCCCAACAAGCCGTGCCGTGAGCGGGAGATAACTCCGGCACAGAAGCGGTCGGTCGAGGAGAGGCTGCGGGCGATGCCGGAGGTCGCGCGGATCACATTCGTGCCCCGGGAAACGGCATGGGCCCGTTACGTGGACGAGGACCCCGACAACTGGATACTGAACTCACCTCTCGACATGGGACGAATACAGGCGTCCTTCGAGGGCGAGCTTCACCGGAGAGCCGATTTCGCGTCGTTCGGAACCGTCATGCAGGGAATGCCGGGTGTCGCCGAGGTCACCGCCTTCGGGCATGACTTCTGGAAGGGGAAGGCGGAGCTCCACGTCGAGCTGTGCCGAACCGGGAAGACGGAGCCCGACGAGACACCGGAGACACCCGACCCCTGCGCGAGGCGGGGAGCGGCGACGACGGAGGAGAAGAAGGCCGTCGAGGCGAGGCTCACGGCGCTCGAAGGGGTCGAGCGCGTCTATTTCGAGGACGCCGCTCACGCCCATCGGGTCTGGCGGCACACGAAGGTGAGCCGTGATTCCCTCTTCGTCGATTTCCTGCTGAAGGAGCAGGCACCGGAGGGTTACCGCGTCAAGCTCGCCGATCCGAAGGCCGAGCGGGCGGTCATCGACGCGGTGAAGAACATGCCGGGTGTCGCGCAGGCCCGCCCCCGGCATCTTTTCGACTGAGGGGCCGGGCCGCGGCCGAAGGGGCGTAGTGCGCTCGGGTCCCGGCCGGGCAGAGTATCCTCGCCCGTCGAGAGCATGCCCGAGAGCCCGAGAGTGGATCAGCCGTGGACGCAACGCCGTACGTGACCATCGTCCTGCCGTGTTACAACGAGCAGGACCACGTCATCGCCGAGGTCGAGCGCATCTGCGAGGCGATGGACCACAGCGGGTACACCTACGAGCTGGTGGCCGTCGACGACTTCTCCACCGACCAGACCCTGGCCAGGCTGAAGGAGGCCGCGCCCCGGTTCCCGAACATGCGCATCCGGGCCTTCCACCGCAACGGCGGCTCGGGCACGGTGCGCAGGATCGGCACGCAGGAGGCGCGCGGCGAGATCGTCGTGTGGACCGACGCCGACATGACCTACCCGAACGAGCGCATCCCCGAGCTCGTCCAGATCCTGGAGAAGGACCCGGGGATCGACCAGGTGGTGGGCGCGCGGACCAGCGAGGAGGGCTCCCACAAGTTCCTGCGGGTGCCCGCCAAGTGGTTCATCCGCAAGGTGGCCGAGCGGCTGGCAGGGCAGAAGATCCCCGACCTCAACAGCGGGCTGCGGGCGTTCCGCAGGTCGGTGGCCAAGCCCTACCTGCGGCTGCTGCCGCCCGGGTTCTCCTGTGTCACGACGATCACGCTGTCGTTCCTGTCGAACCAGCACGACGTCTACTACCTGCCGATCGGCTACAGCAAGCGGGCCGGGAAGTCGAAGTTCAGCTTCGTCTCCGACGCCTACCGCTACATCCTGCAGGTATTGCGGATGGTCATGTACTTCAACCCGCTCAAGGTGCTCATGCCGCCCGCGCTGTGGCTGATCGTCATCGGGATGGTCAAGGGCGTCGTCGACATCGTGCGCTACGGGTTCTACCTGACCAGCAACACCATCGTGATCTTCCTGTCCGGCATGCTCATCGGCTCGCTGGCGCTGCTGGCCGACCTCATCGTGCGCTCCCGGAGCGAGTAGGTGCGCGTCGTCCTGGTCGGGCCGACGTACCCCTACAAGGGCGGCGGCGCCGCGCACACCACCGAGCTCGCCCACCGGCTCGCCGCCGCCGGGCACGACGTGGTGATCGAGTCGTGGCGGGCCCAGTACCCCTCCTTCCTGTACCCGGGCAGGCAGACCGCCGACACGCCCGACGGCGAGCCGTTCGGGAACGTGCGGCGCGAGCTGGACTGGCGCCGCCCGGACGGCTGGGTCCGCGCCGGGCGGCGGCTCCGTGACGCCGACCTGGTCGTCCTGGCCGTGCTCAGCCCGGTGCAGGTCCCGCCCTACCTGGGCATCCTGGCCGGGCTGCGCCGCCGGACGCGGGTGGTGGCGCTCTGCCACAACGTGCTGCCGCACGAGCCCAAGCCGTACGACAGGCCGCTGATGCGGGCGCTGCTGCGCCGGGTGGACGGGGTGCTGGTCCACTCCGAGGGGCAGGCCGCCAAGGCCCGGGAGCTCGGCGCCCGGTCCGTGCGGGTGGCCGAGATGGCGCCGCACCTGCCCTCGCGGGGCGCCGGACGCACCGCCGCGACCGGGCGGGTGCACCGCAGGCTGCTCTTCTTCGGCCTGGTCCGGCCGTACAAGGGGCTGGACGTGCTGCTCCGCGCGCTGCCCGAGGGCGTGTCGCTGCGGGTGGCCGGTGAGTTCTGGGGCGGTCTGGAGGAGCGGACCAGGGCGCTGGTCGCGGAGCTGGGGCTGGCGGAGCGGGTGGAGCTGCGGCCCGGGTACGTGGCCGCGGCGGACGTGCCGGGACTGTTCGCGGACGTGGACGCGCTGGTGCTGCCCTACCGGAGCGGGACGGCCAGCCAGCAGGTCTGGATGGGTCACGAGCACGGGGTGCCGGTGATCGCCACCCGGGCGGGGACGCTCGGCGAGCACGTCGCCGACGGGGTGGACGGGCTGCTGGCCGAGCCCGGCTCGGTGGAGGACCTGCGCGCCGTGCTGGCCGCGTTCTACCGTCCCGGCGAGCCCGAGCGGCTGCGGGCCGGGGTCGAGCCCGTCGACCCCGGGCCGTACTGGGCCTCCTACGCCGAGGCGCTGCTGTCGCGCTGAGCGGCCTCGTCGCGGGTCCCGGAAGGGGCTTCGGGACGGGTCTCGCCGTCTGGCTCGGGGCGGTCGGCGGGGTGGGCCAGGCGTCCCCACAGGAAGCCGATCCCGGCCCAGCTCACGTCGGCCAGCGTGAACATCACCCGGGACACCACCGCCGCCACCAGGGCCTTGGGGGAGTCCAGCACCGGTGCCAGGGCGAGCACCATCGCCCCCTCGCGGACGCCGATCCCGGCGGGGACGATCACCGTGACGATGCCGGTCGCCCAGGCCAGCGCGTAGGCGCCGGTCGCCACCACGTACAGCGAGCCGGTGTCGCCCAGGGCGCCGAGGTCGGCCAGGGGCAGGAGCAGGTGCGGGCCGTAGGCCAGCCAGCCCGTGATCGTGAGGGCGACCGCGGCGAGCACGGCCCTGCCGCCGAGCAGCCGGGTCTGGCCGAGCGGTTCCTGGCGGGCGACGCGCAGGGCCAGGTCGAGCCCGAACGTGAGCACCCTGGGGTGCAGGCAGACGGCGATGACGGGGATCAGCGCCATCAGGTACCACGCCTGCGCCATCTCGCGCACGGTCTCGCGCAGGGTCACCGCCGCCACCAGCAGGGCGCAGCCCAGGGAGACCAGCAGCGCCAGCGAGATCGAGCCGAACATCCGCCGGGGCGGCACGCGGTGGTCGCGGCCGAGCTCGATCATCGCCGCGTACGCCCAGACGCTGCCGGGCACGTACTTGCCGAGCTGGCCGACGAAGAACACCCGCGCGGCCGCCCCGAGCGGCAGCGGCGAGCCCATGCCGGCCAGCACCGTCCGCCAGGCCAGCACCATCACGGCGATCCCGGCCATCACCGACAGGTAGGACCCCACCAGCGTCCACACCGAGAGCTGCGCCACCGCCGCGGCCGTCTCGTCGCGGTTCCTGGCCAGGCCGTACCCGAGGAAACCCACCGCGACCAGCGCGAGCAGCACGCGGAGCAGGCGGCTTGACCGCAGTCGGCTGAGCATCCGCCCAGGGTACGACGCCGCCGTTACCCGGCGGTAGGGCCGCCGGTCACCGGTACTCTTGGGCGGCGTGGCGCCCCGGCGCCGCCGTGGAGGGAGAACGGGAGCGGTGAGGTAGTGATGAGCGCCGAGCGGGTCGCGCAGCTTGAGTACTCCGAGTTCCAGGCGGCGATGCTGGACGAGGAGAAGCGCCGCAGGAAGGCCGCGAAGATCATCGCGGTGCTCGGCCACTTCCTCGGCCGCGAGAGCGACGTCCTGGCCGGCCTGACGGTGGCCGACATCGGCTGCTCGGCGGGGTTCATCGCCGACGAGCTGGCCTCGGCGGGCGCCCGCCGGACGTTCGGCGTCGACATCGACGTGCCGGGGCTGCGCAAGGCGGCCCGGCGGTTCGGCGAGCGGGTCGAGTTCGTCTGCGCCGACGGCACCGCGCTGCCCTTCGCCGACGGCTCGATCGACGTGCTGGTCTTCAACCACATCTACGAGCACGTGGTCGACCCGGACGCGATCATGGCCGAGATGCGCCGGGTGCTCTCCGGCGACGGCGTCCTGTACCTGGGGCTGGGCAACCGGCTCGGGGTGATGGAGCCGCACTACAGACTGCCGTTCCTGTCCTACCTGCCGCCCGCCCTGGCCGACCGCTACGTGCGGCTCTCCGGCCGGGCCGACAGCTACTACGAGCGCTACCGCACCCGGCGCGGCCTGCGCCGGATGGTGCGGGGCCTGCGGGTGTGGGACTACACCTTCCCGGTGCTCGTCACCCCGGCGGCCTTCGCCGGCGGCGAGCTCTTCCCCGGCGTGGTGGGGCGGGCGGCGGGGGCCGTGCTGTCGCGGCTGCCCCGGCCGGTGCTGCGGGCGCTGCTGCCGGTGGTGCCCACCTACCTGTGGGTGGCGACCCGGGGGGGACGCCGCCCGGCCGGGCGGTCCCTGCCCCGGCCGCCGGAGCCGGTGCGCCCGCTGTGACCCCTCCGGCCGCGCCCGCCTCCCGCGCGTCCGTGGTGAAGCGGCTGGCCCGCCTGGCCTTCCTGGCCCTCGCGCTCGGATTCGGCGCCTGGGTGGTGGTGAGGCAGTGGGACGAGATCCGCGACGGGTTCGCCCGGCTGTCCTGGACGTCGGTGGCGCTCTCGCTGGTCACGGTGGTCGCCGCGCTGTGCGGCGGGATGATGACCTGGCGGGCGCTGCTGGCCGACCTGGGCTCGCCGCTGCCGCTGCGCGCCGGGGCGAGGGTCTTCTTCGTGGGCCAACTCGGCAAGTACATCCCGGGCTCGCTCTGGCCGGTGATCGCCCAGATGGAGATGGGCCGGGAGCTGGGCGTGCCGCGCTCACGCAGCGCCGCCGCGTTCTTCCTGACCCTGCCGGTGCAGCTCGGCAGCGGGCTGCTGGTGGCCGGGGTGACGCTCTCGGCGACCCTGCCGGGTTCGGTCGCGCCGTACGCGTGGGCGTTCCTGCTCGTCCCGGTGCTGGCGACGGCGTTCCAGCCGAGGGTGGTCAACGCCGTCCTGGGGTTCGGGCTGCGCCGGCTGGGGCGCGAGCCGCTGGAGCGCCCGCTCACCCGCAGGGGCGTGCTCACCGCGCTGGGCTGGGCCCTGGCCGGCTGGACCGCCTACGGGCTGCACCTGGCGGCGATCGTCACCGACCTCGACCCGCGCGTCTCCACGGGCTCCGCGGGCTCCCCGGGCTCCGCGGGGTGGTCGGCCCTGTCCGTGGCCGCGTTCTGCGTCGGGGCGTTCGCGCTCTCCTGGTGCCTGGGCATCATGACGTTCGTCGTCCCGGCCGGGGCGGGCGTGCGGGAGGTCGCCATGGTGGCCGTTCTGGCGCCGGTCCTGGAGGGGGGACCGGCCATCGCGGTGGCGCTCTGCTCCAGGATCGTGATCATCGCCGGTGATCTTCTCTGCGCCGGGCTGGCCGGTCTGGCGGCACGCCGCGCCGCGGGATCCCGTAAGGACCACGCTTCGGGAAAAGCAGTGTGATTTCCCCCACGTTTCCGGAGCTTCGGGCAATAGAGTGAACAGAGGAAGGGGACTCACGTCCCGCGTGGATCATGAGGGGAGCGATCCTTCGTGTCGCCCAGAGTGCTCGTCGACGCGGCCGCGGTTCCGGCCGATCGCGGTGCGCTGATCCGGTACGTCGACGGGCTCGTCGCCGCGCTGGACAGGGCGGGAGCCGACCTCGCGGTCGTCTGCCAGCGTGCCGACGCGGCCCGCTACGCCGGCCTGGCGCCCTCCGCCCGGATCGTGCCGGGACCGCACGCGATCACCAACCGGGCCGCGCGCCTGACGTGGGAGCAGACGGGCCTGCCCTTCCTCGCCCGGCAGGTCGGGGCGGAGGTCATCCACGCCCCCTTCTACTCGATCCCGCTGAAGCCGGGCATGCCCACCGTGGCCACCGTGCACGACCTGACCTCCTTCACCGAGCCCCTGCAGCACGACGCGGTCAAGGCGGCGTTCTTCCGGGCGGCGACCCGCACCGCGGTCCGGCACGCCACCCGCGTGATCGTGCCCTCCAAGGCGACCAGGGACGAGCTGATCCGGCTGCTCTCGGCCGACCCGACCCGCATCGACGTGGCCTACCACGGCGTCGATCCGGCGCTGTTCCACCCGCCGTCCGAGCGCGAGATCCGGCACGCCTCCGACCGGCTCGGCCTGCACGGCACCCCGTACGTGGCCTTCCTCGGCCCGCTGGAGCCCCGCAAGAACGTCCCGAACCTGATCCGCGGCTTCGTCCGCGCCGTCGCCGATCTCGCCGACCCGCCCGCCCTGGTGCTCGCCGGGGGCGTCCGCGACGTCGAGGTGGACGCCGCGGTGGAGGAGGTCCCCTCGACCGTGCGGGTGCTGCGCCCGGGTTTCCTCTCCTTCGCCGACCTGTGCGGCTTCCTCGGCGGGGCGACCGTCGCGGCGTTCCCCTCGCGGGGCGAGGGCTTCGGCCTGCCGGTGCTGGAGGCCATGGCCTGCGGCGCGCCCGTGCTGACCACACACCGCACCTCGCTGCCCGAGGTGGGCGGCGACGCGGTCGCCTACACCGAGCCGGACGCCGAGAGCATCGCGGACGCGCTGCGTGCGCTGCTGTCCTCGTCCGAGCGCAGGAAGGCGCTGTCCGCGGCCGGGATCGCCCGTGCCAAGGAGTTCACCTGGGAGGCGTCGGCGGAGGCGCATATGCTCTCCTACCAGCGCGCGGCCGAGTAGTGAGTTAACCTCGCGGAATGACGGAGACCCCTTTGCCGGATCTTGAGGCGATCCTTCTCGTCGGTGGGCAGGGAACGCGCCTGCGTCCCCTGACGCTGGGCACGCCGAAACCGCTGCTGCCCACGGCCGGGGTGCCCTTCCTGGCCCACCAGATCGCCCGCGCCAGGGCGTTCGGCGTGCGGCGCATCGTGTTCGCCACCTCCTACCGGGCCGAGATGTTCTCCGAGGCGTTCGGCGACGGCGAGGCGTTCGGGCTCTCGCTGGAGTACATGACCGAGGAGATCCCGCTCGGCACCGGCGGCGCCATCCGCAACGCCTCGGCGGCGCTCACGAGCGGCCCGGACGATCCGGTGCTGGTGCTCAACGGCGACGTGCTCTCCGGCCACGACATCGGCGACCAGATCGCCACGCACGTGGCCCGCCGGGCCGCCGTCACCCTGCACCTGACCGAGGTGGAGGACCCCTCGCGCTTCGGCTGCGTGCCGACCGACTCCCAGGGGCGGGTGACGGCCTTCCTGGAGAAGACCCCCAACCCGGTCACCAACCGGATCAACGCCGGGTGCTACGTCTTCACCCGCTCGGTGATCGACACGATCCCGGTGGGCGAGGTCGTCTCGGTCGAGCGCCAGACGTTCCCCCGCCTGATCGAGCAGGGCGCCCTGGTGCTCGGGTACGCCGACGCCTCCTACTGGCTCGACGTGGGCACGCCGTCGGCCTTCGTGCAGGGCTCCCGCGACCTGGTGCTGGGCCGCCTGGCCTCGCCCGCCCTGCCCGGTCCCACCGGCGACTTCCTGGCCCTTCCCGGAGCCATGATCTCTCCCGAGGCGGAGGTATCCGGCGGGTCGGTGATCGGGGCCCGCGCGATCGTGGAGGCGGGGGCGCAGGTCAGGGGCAGCGTGCTCGGCGACGACTGCGTGGTGGACGCCGCGGCGGTGGTGGTCGACTCGGTGGTCGGGATCGGCGCGCGGATCGAATGTGGAGCGGTCCTGAGGGACGTTGTGGTCGGCGACGGGGCCGTGGTCGGGCCCGGGAACGAGCTGCTCGCCGGAAGCCGCGTCTGGCCCGGCGTCGTGCTGCCCGAGTCCGCGATCCGCTTCTCCAGCGACATCTGACGGCCGACGGCGCGGACGGCGGGGTCTTCGGTGGTCGCCCTCGGACGGGTCGCGGCGCGGGAACGCGAGTGGCGGGCCCCGTGGCCGGTGGACCCGGCGCTGGTGCTGGGCCCGCACCGGCGCGGCCCGGGCGACCCCACGATGAGGGCGGAACCGGGCGGGGCCGTCTGGCGGACCTCGCGCACCCCCGACGGGCCGGGAACGCTGCGGGTGGCGGCGGCGTCCGGCCGGGTGACGGCCACGGCGTGGGGGCCGGGGGCCGAATGGATGCTGGCGACGCTTCCGGCGCTGCTCGGCGCCGACGACGACGTCGCGGGATTCGTCCCCGGGCACGAGGTGGTGCGGGACGCGGCCAGGCGCTATCCGGGGCTGCGGATCGGGCGGACGTCGCGGGTGCTGGAGGCGCTGGTGCCGGCCGTCCTGGAGCAGAAGGTGGTCGTCACCGAGGCCAGGCGGGCGTGGCGGTGGCTGCTGGGCCGCTACGGCGATCCCGCGCCGGGGCCCGCGCCGGAGGGGATGCGCGTCTTCCCCGGGCCCGAGGTGTGGCGGTCGATCCCGTCGTGGGACTGGCACCGCGCCGGCGCCGAGGCCGTGCGGGCCCGGACGATCGCGAACGCGGCCCGGCACGCCGGGAGGCTGGAGGCGACCGGGGGCAGCGCCGAGGTGGACCGGTTGCTACGGGCGCTGCCCGGGATCGGGGTGTGGACGTCCGCGGAGGTGCGTCAGCGTTCGCACGGTGACGCGGACGCCGTCTCGGTGGGCGACTTCCATCTGCCGTCGCTGGTCGGCTGGTCGCTGAGCGGGGAACGGGCGGACGACGCGCGGATGCTGACGCTGCTCGCTCCCTACCGGGGGCACCGGCACCGGGTCAGCCGGTTGCTGCGGTTGGGCGGTGCGCGGCCACCCGCTCGCGGGCCGCGGGCACCCGTACGCGATCATCGGCGGTTCTGAGGGAACCCTCCTCGGCGGAGGGTTCGTGGCGCTGCCAGTCGCGGCCGTCGCGGGTGTCGGCGCCGATCATCGGGGCGAGAACGGCGACGGCGATGAGGACGAGAACGAACCAGATCATTTTCAGCTCCTGGGGTCGAGGTCCGGGGTGGATCGCCCCGTAGGTCCGGCGGATTCCCGCGGGAGCGGGGCCGGTGCGATGCCTCTAATCTATGCAACCGCAAGCATTTATGTCTATCGAGAGTTGCTTGCCCTGACTCTTTAGAGGAACTGAAATGTCGTCCTGAGGTGGCACGACCCGCCGACCCGGCACTCCCGGCCGCGCCGTAGTGTGCGGTCATGAGCGCCTACCCCACCGACACCGCGATGCGCCGGGCACTGGCCAGGGCTCGCGACGGCAAAGCTCTCGACACGACCGAAGCGGCCGTCCTGCTGCACGCGCGGGACGAACATCTACAGACCCTGCTCGGCCACGCCGGCCGGGTCAGGGACGCGGGGCTGGAGGCGGCCGGCCGGCCGGGGGTCGTCACCTACAGCCGCAAGGTCTTCATCCCGTTGACCCGGCTGTGCCGCGACCGCTGCGGGTACTGCACGTTCGCCACCGCCCCGCACAGGCTGGAGAGCGCCTTCCTCAGCCCCGACGAGGTGCTGGAGATCGCCCGGCAGGGCGCCGCGATGGGGTGCAAGGAGGCGCTGTTCACCCTCGGCGACCGGCCGGAGGACCGCTGGCACCAGGCCCGCGAGTGGCTGGACGCGCACGGCTACGACGACACGCTCTCCTACGTGCGCGCGATGGCCGTGCGGGTGCTGGAGGAGACCGGGCTGCTGCCGCACCTGAACCCGGGCGTGATGACCTGGCAGGACCTGCAGCGCCTCAAGCCGGTGGCGCCCTCGATGGGCATGATGCTGGAGACGACCTCCCGGCGCCTGTTCGAGGAGAAGGGGCAGCCCCACCACGGCTCGCCCGACAAGGACCCCGCCGTGCGGCTGCGGGTGCTGGAGGACGCCGGGCGGACGAACGTGCCGTTCACCAGCGGCATCCTGATCGGCATCGGCGAGACCGTCGCCGAGCGCGCCGAGTCACTGTTCGCGCTGCGCAGGATCGCGCGCGAGTACGGCGGCCTCCAGGAGATCATCGTCCAGAACTTCCGCGCCAAGCCGGACACCGCGATGCGCGGCATGCCCGACGCCGACCTCCAGGAGCTGGCCGCCACCATCGCGGTGACCCGGCTGGTCATGGGACCGAGGATGCGGGTGCAGGCCCCGCCGAACCTGGTCGACTCCGAGTACGAGCTGATGATCGCCGCGGGCATCGACGACTGGGGCGGCGTGTCGCCGCTGACGCCCGACCACGTCAACCCCGAGCGTCCCTGGCCGCAGATCGACGAGCTGGCCGCCCGCACGGCCGGCGCCGGGTTCACGCTGCGCGAGCGGCTGACCATCTACCCCGAGTACGTGCTGGCCGGGGAGCCCTGGCTGGACCCGAGGCTGAACGCGCACGTGGCCGCGCTGGCCGACCCCGCGACCGGCCTGGCCCGCGAGGACGCGGTCGTGACCGGCCGCCCCTGGCAGGAGCCGGACGGCGGCTTCGTCGCGCTGGGCCGGGTCGACCTGCACACGGCCGTCGACACCGAGGGGCGCAGCGCCGACCGCCGCGCCGACTTCGACGACGTCTACGGCGACTGGGAGGCGGTCAGGGAGCGGCTGCCCGGCGCGGGCACCGGGACCGCGGCCGGCGCCATCGGTGCCGCCGCCGGTGCCGGCGCGGCGGGCCGGGTCGCCGCGGACGTGCGGGAGGCGCTGCGCGCCGCCGAGAGCGACCCGGCGGGCCTGAGCGACGCCCAGGCGCTCGTCCTGCTGGGCCTGGCCGGGGACCAGCGCGGCGCGGGCGCCGACGACGCCGCGCTGGACGAGCTGTGCCGGATCGCCGACGGCCTGCGCGGGGAGGCGGCCGGGGACGAGGTCACCTACGTGGTGAACCGGAACATCAACTTCACCAACGTCTGCTACACCGGCTGCCGCTTCTGCGCCTTCGCCCAGCGTCGTACCGACGCCGACGCCTACACGCTCTCGCTGGAGCAGGTCGCCGACCGCGCCTGGGAGGGGTGGCAGGCCGGGGCGACCGAGGTGTGCATGCAGGGCGGCATCCACCCGGACCTGCCCGGCACGGCGTACTTCGACATCGCCAGGGCGGTCAAGGCGAGGGTGCCGGGGATGCACGTCCACGCGTTCTCGCCGATGGAGGTCATCAACGGCGCCAGCCGCACCGGCCTGTCCATCGAGGACTGGCTGGTCGCCGCCAGGGAGGCGGGCGTGGACTCGCTGCCCGGCACCGCGGCCGAGATCCTCGACGACGACGTGCGCTGGGTGCTGACCAAGGGCAAGCTGCCCACCGCCGAGTGGGTCGAGGTCATCTCGACCGCGCACCGGACCGGCATCCCGACGACCTCCACGATGATGTACGGCCACGTCGACACCCACGCCCACTGGGTGGCGCACATCCGGCTGATCCGCCGCATCCAGGAGGAGACCGGGGGGTTCTCCGAGTTCGTGCTGCTGCCCTTCGTCCACCACAGCGCGCCCATCTACCTGGCGGGGATCGCCCGGCCAGGCCCGACCGCGCGGGAGAACCGGGCCGTGCACGCGCTGGCCCGCGTCCTGCTGCACGGCGCGATCGCCAACATCCAGTGCTCCTGGGTGAAGCTCCAGGACGACCTCTGCCGCCAGGTGCTGCGGGGCGGGGTCAACGACCTGGGCGGCACTCTGATGGAGGAGACGATCAGCAGGATGGCCGGGTCGGAGAACGGCTCGTTCAAGACGATCAGCGAGCTCGAGGCCATGGTCGCCCACACCGGCAGGCCGGTGCGCCAGCGGACCACCTCCTACGGCGTGCCGGACGCCGAACGCCTGGCCGCCGCCGCGGCCAGCGACGGCGTCTGCCGCAGCGTGCGCGGGACCGGTCTCCCGTTGCTCACGCCGGAGCCGTCTGCGAAGTTATAACAAGTTCTATATTTCCTTGCCCTACGGGCGGGGTCACTTGGGAGAATCGACATTCCCCTCGAGCGAGAGGTCTCCGCGTGTCCTCCTCCGGCCGACACCGTGTGGCCGCCGGCGCCGAGCGGCGCCGGCGGCAGGCCCGTCTGCGCCTGTCGCTGGCGGCGGTCGCGATCGCCGTCGCCCTGGCCGGAGCCGTCGTGCTGGTCTCCGGACGGGTGAGCGGTTCCTGCTCCGCCCGCGATCCGGTGCTGGTCGACGTCGCCGCGGCCGTGGACATCGCCCCGACCGTCATGGAGGCCGCCGCGAGGTTCAACCGGAACCGGACCGGGATCGAGGGCCGGTGCGTGCTGGTGCAGGTGACCGAGCAGCCGCCCGCCACCGTGCTCCGCACCCTGCTGGGCGGCACCGCCGGGGTGCTCGCGAGCCGCCCCGACGGCTGGATCTCCGACTCTTCGGCGTGGATCAGGCTCGCCCGCAAGCAGGGGGCCGCGGACCTGGCCGGCACCGAGACCGTGATGGCGACCTCGCCGCTGGTCTTCGCCACCCGCACCTCCCTCGCCCGGGACTTCGCCGTCGGCAGGACCGACATGAACTGGCGGATGGTCTTCCCCGCGACCACCCGCGGCCGGATCCGGCCGACCGAGAAGGAACCCGACGTGGTCCGCGTCCCCGACCCGTCGCTCGCCGGGGCCGGGATCGCGACCGTGGCCGCGGCCAGGGACGTGGTCGGCAGCGGCGCCGAGGCCGACCGGGCGCTGACCGCGTTCGTCCGCTGGGCCCAGGCCGGGTCGGCGCCCGACTACCGCAGCATGCTCGCCGCCGTCGACGACCGGTCCTTCTGGCGGCGGCCGGTCGTGATCGTGCCCGAGCAGTCGGTCTGGCAGCACAACCGCCGCCCGTCCGACGACCCGGTGGTCGCCCTCCATCCCCGCGAGGGGACCGTCAACCTCGACTACCCGTACGTGGTGACCTCCTCCGACGAGGCCAGGGCGGGCGGGTCGCGGGCCTTCGCCGGCTGGCTGCGCTCCCCGCAGACCCAGGAGGCGGTCCGCAGGGCCGGTTTCCGCTCGGCGGACGGCTCCCAGGGGCCCTACGCGCCGGGTCCGGGCATCCCGACCGAGGCGCCCCGCACCCGCCCGAGCATCCTGCCCGCGCGGATCGACGAGGCCCTGGAGGCCTGGAGCAGGCTCGCCCCGCCGACCAACATCCTGGTGCTCGCCGACACCGGCAGGCACATGGCCGAGCCGATCAGCGGCAAGAAGGGGAAGACCAGGCTGACCGTCGCGCTGGAGGCGGCCCGGCTGGGGCTGCAGCTCTTCCCCGACTCCACCCACATGGGCATGTGGGAGTTCTCCTCGGCCAAGGGCGCCGACCAGCGGCGGCGGGTGCGCCTGGGGCCGATCACCGAGCCCGACGGCGGGCGGTTCGTCCGGCGCGGCCTCCTGGACGAGCTGACCCGGACCCTGCGCGCCGACGCCCGCCGGCCCAGCGCCCTGCACGACTCGATCCTCGCGGGATTCCGCGAGCTGACCGGCGCCTACGACGAGAGCATGAACAACACCCTGCTCGTCATCACGGCCGGCAAGGACGACGGCGAGGGCATCTCCGCGGGCGAGCTGGAGAAGGCGCTGCGCGAGGAGTGGGACCCAGAGGCGCCGGTCCAGGTGGTCGTCCTGGCGTTCGGCGCCGACCTCGACCGCGCCGGCCTGTCCCGGGTCGCCGCCGTCACCAACGGCTCCGTGCACGTCGCCCAGCGCCCCGAGGAGATCATCGACGTCTTCCTCTCCGCGCTCGCCCGGCGGCTGTGCCACCCGACCTGCCGCGACCCCGCCTGAGCGGTCCCGGCGGGCGACGGCTTCCGGCGTGACGCCTCCGGCGGGGGCGGCTTCCGGCGGGGGCGGCTTCCGGCGTACGGCGGCCTGACGCGCGGGGTCTCACCGGGTGCGCGGTGGCCGGGCGCGGTGGCCGGGCGTGGTCGCTCAGCGTACGGCGATGAAGTCGGCCGCCCGCCGGGGGGCGCGGTCGCGGGGAGGGGCGGCGGCGTGGCCGATCGCGACGGCGCCCATCGGGTCCCAGCCGGACGGCAGGTCGAGGACCTCGCGGACCACGTCGCGGCAGAACATCGTGGACGACACCCACGCCGAACCCAGGCCCTCCACCGCGAGCTGCACCAGGAAGTTCTGCACCCCGGCGCCGGCGGCGACCACGAACATCTCCCGCTCGGCGGCGTTGCGCCGGTCGTCGCGGTAGGTGTGCGCGCCGTCCGCCACCAGGCACGGCACCGCCAGGTACGGGGCCGCCCGCAGCACGTCGCCCCGCCTGACCCGCCTGGCCACCGACTCCTCGGAGAAGCCGTCGCCGCGCAGGTCGGCGATCCAGGCCTCGCGCATGGCGTCGAGGAGCTTCTCCCTGGTGGCGGCCGACTCCAGCAGCACGAACCGCCAGGGGGTCGTGTGGTGGGGGGCGGGGGCGGCGATCGCGGCCTCGACCGCCCGGCGGACCGCGGCGCCGTCCACCGGCTCGGGGGAGAACTCCCGGACGGTCCTGCGGGCGAAGACCACGTCGCGCGAGCCGTACCGGAACATGTCCTCGGCCGACGTGCGGACCAGGTCGCGGATGCCCGCCCCGTCCTCCTCGGTGGTGTACTCGGCCAGGCCACGGATCACCGCCACCGGGGTCTGCGCGAGCTTCCCCTTCACCAGGTCCCCGGCCGCGGCGAACTCGTCGGCGACGGCGGTCAGGGTCACCTCCAGGGCGTTCCCGTGATCGTCGGACATGCCCCGGTAGTCGAGGGCCGACCTCACCCCGGCCAGGCCGACCGCCATGTCGGTCTGGCCGTTGCGCCAGGGCCTGCCGAAGGTGTCGGAGACCACCACACCGACCGAGACGCCGAGCAGCTCGGCCAGGCGCGCCCTGATCGCCGACGCCGAGGCGTCGGGGTCGGCCGGGAGCAGGACCACCGTGCCGGGCCGGGTGTTGGAGGCGTCGACCCCGGCCGCGGCCATGACGAACCCGTGCGCCGTCTCGGCGATCACGGTCTCGCCCCTGCGGGCGACCACCCGCCTGGTCTCGGCCTCCACGGCCTCGGCGCGTGACACACCGTGCAGGACCCGGCCCTCGGCCTTGCTCGCGATCTTGGAGGTGACCACCAGGATGTCGCCGTCACGGAGGGTGGGGGCGGCCGTGGCGATCAGCTCGCCGACGTCGTCGCCCTCGCGCACCTCGGGCATGCCGGGTACGGCGAAGATCTCCACCTTGAGGTCGTGGGCCTCGCGCCCGCCCCGTCCGGCCGCGCGTCCCGCCCGGCCCGTCATGCCTCCTCCTTCGCGGTGACGTCCGTGGTGGGGGCGTCCGTGGTGGGGGTGGGGGTGTTCGTGGCGGGGGCGCCGGGGGCGCCGGGGGTGCCGGGGGTGCCGGGGGTGGGGACGGGGGCCAGGTGGACGGCCAGGTCCAGGGCGGCGCGGGCGAGGGCGGCGGCGGAGTCGAGGTCGTGCATGATCAGCGGGCGGGCCTCGACCCGCACGCCGTCGAGGGCGACCCCGGCGTCCTGTTCGGCGACCAGCCAGCCGTTCACCAGCGACGACCCGTACAGCTCCAGGACGGCCTGCGCGGTCGTGGGCACGCCGATGGCGGCCAGGCAGGCGTCGGCCATGCCCCGGACCGGGGCGCCGCCGACGATGGGGGAGACCCCCACGACCGTCTTGCCCTCCAGGGCCTCGCGGACGCCCTTGATCTGCAGGATCGTGCCGATGCTGACGACCGGGTTGGAGGGCGGCAGCAGGACCACGTCGGCCGAGGCGATCGCCTCCAGCACCCCCGGGGCGGGGACGGCCTGGTCCGCGCCGACCAGGATGATCTGCTCGGCGGGCACCGAGGCGCGCAGCCGTACCCACCACTCCTGGAAGTGGACGGCGCGCCGGCCCCGCTCGTCGGAGATGACCACGTGGGTCTCGGTCCGGTCGTCGCTCATGGGGATCAGGCGGACGCCCGGCCGCCAGCGCGCGCACAGGGCCTCGGTGACCGCCGAGAGCGGGTATCCGGCGTCGAGCATCTGGGTGCGTACGATGTGGGTCGCGAAGTCGCGGTCCCCGAGGCCGAACCACTGCGGCTCCACGCCGTAGGCGGCCAGCTCCTCCTTGACGACGTGCGACTCCTCCCGCCGCCCCCAGCCCTGCTCCTCGTTGATGCCGCCGCCCAGCGTGTACATCACGGTGTCCAGGTCGGGGCAGACGCGCAGGCCGAAGAGGCTGATGTCGTCACCGGTGTTGCCGATGACGGTGATCTCGGAGTCGGGGGCGGTGACACGGAGACCCCGCAGGAAGCGGGCGCCGCCGATCCCGCCGGCGAGGGACACGATGCGCATGCCGTCCAGTGTTCCACTAGGTCGTCACGGGTGTGGGCGGGGTAGGGCGCGGGTCACCGGACGGTCTGCTCACGGCACCGTTCACCGCGCCGATACGGCCGAATCGGCTGTCCGAAATATGCATATATATGAGTCAATGGAGCACTTATGGGGGTGGTGGGCTTCCTGAGACCACCGGCAGCAAAGTCAGCCATGTGCAAAACTGACCCGGGTTTACCTAAAGACCCTATGGGGGTAGTTGTGATCAATGTCGAGGCGAGCCGGCTCCGGGAACCGGCGGCGTGGCTCATGGTCGCCGTCGCGTCCGCGAGCGTTCTCGTCGGCATCGAGCGCCTGCTGTTCGGGGGGTCCGGGTTCGGGAGTCCGTCCTTCCCCACGCGTGCGGCGATCCAGCTCGGGACCTTCACCTCTCCGGTCACCGTCGCCCTGCTCGTCGGGGCCGTGCTGCTGGCCACCCACCTCGGCCCGGTGATCGCGCGGCTGCGGCCGCTGGTCCTCACCGTGACGATCACCCTGGGTCTCTCCGTGCTGTTCGGCCTGATCAGCCTGCTCGCCGGAGCGCTGGGCGGCGCGCCGAGCGCCCGGGACGCGATCGAGCTCCTCCTCGTCCACCTGCCCGCCCTGGCGCTGGCGGCGGTCGCGCTGCTGTACGTGCTGCCTCGCGTGATCCCGGCCACCTCGGCGGCCGGCGGGCCGCGCGGCGAGGGCGCTCCCGGTCACCTCCGCGGGGAGCGGGAGTGGCACCAGGGCCACGACCGGCCGTCCGGTCCCGGGTACGGCCCGGTGCCGATGGGGGAGCAGGGACGCTTCCAGGAGCAGGGACACTTCCAGGGCCAGGGCCAGGGGCACGCCCAGGGCCAGGGGCCGGACCCCTCCCGCGAGCACGCCCCGTTCCAGGGCGCCCCGTTCCAGGGGGCTCCCTTCCAGGGCACGCCGGAGGGCCGGGATCCGCGTGAGGGATACGGCCACCCCCAGGGCGCCCCCTTCCAGGGCGCCCCCGGTCAAGCGGCCCACCTCCAGGGCGTCCCCGGTCAGGGAGTTCACCCGCAGGGCGGCGCTCCCGGTCAGGGAGTTCACCCCCAGGGTGTCCCCGGCCAGGGGGGTCACCCCCAGGAGCACTTCTCCCAGCAGGGTTTCCACCCGCAGGACCGGCCCGCGCAGGGGATGCCGCCCGCCGCGTCCGCGCAGGCGCCGTCCCCGCAGATCCCGTACGGCCGCCCGGCGCTGCCGCCCGCTCCCGCGCACGCCTCCACCGGCACCCCCGTCGCCGAGAGCACCGCCGGAGGCGTCCCCTCCGAGGGATACGACCGCCACTCCTCCGCCTTCTCCGGGGACGGGCCCTCCCAGCCCTCCCAGGCGGGCCACCCGCCGCAGGCCGAGAACCGGCCGTACACCGAGGACCCGACCTGGCCGGGACGGCTGCGGACGCCCGAGCAGCAGGCGTCGCAGCACCCCGCCCCGGAAACGGTCTCCCCGCTCTCGGCTCCCCTTCAGGGGAACGACCCCGGCCCGTACATCGCCGCCGACGTCCAGCCTCCGTCCTCGTCCACGGCGTACGACCCGCAGGACTCAGGACGGCGCACCGACTCCCCGTCGTACGGATGGCAGGAGGCGTCGTCGCCGGGATCCTCCGGACGGCACTCCGAACCGCAGGCGCAGAACACCGGATGGCCCGAGCCTCAGCAGCCGGGGTACGGGCAGCACCATTCCAGCCCGCGCCTGCCGGACCCGCTGTCGTCGGAGTCCCTCTCCTCCAACCCCCGGCTTCCGGACCCGCTGACCTCGGTGCCGCCGCCTCCGGGCCCGCTCTCCTCCGAACCGGTGTACGGGCGGACCGACCCGCAGAATCCGGGATGGGGGACCGACACCCCGCTGTACGAGCACCGGGTCGAGCAGGGGCAGGGCGGTTCCGCCGCCGGACGCCCGGAAGGACCGGGATGGCAGGACTCCTCGTACGGACGGCAGGAGTCCTCGTCCGGCTGGTACTCCGGCTCCCAGGCGCCGGGTCCCGACCGGTCCGAGCAGTGGTCCCGGGACCGGTCCGAGCAGGGCCACCGGGCCGAGTCGCAGGGATTCGGGCAGCAGCAGGGCCCGTACACCCCCGACCTCCAGGCCGCCGCCCCCCGGGGGCAGGGGGACCGCCCCGAGCAGCAGGCCCCGGACGGCCCGGCCGGGGCTAACCTCGCGCCCGACGACGTCTCCGCGTCGCCGTTCGAGGACCGTCCCTCGCCGTTCGGCGACCCTCCCGCCTCGCCGTTCGGGGACCGGGCGCCGAACCCCTTCCCCACGCCGCCGGAGAACTACGGCGGACCGGCCGCCGCCCCGGGCGCGGACTCCGCGTACTCGACCGCGCCGGACCTGCACTACCCGACGCCCGACCCGGTGGACCTGCGGTCGCAGCAGATGGCCCAGGCGTACCAGCAGGCGAAGAACTACCAGCAGACGCGGGGCAACGAGCCGCCGCTCCGCGTCCCGGAGTACGGGACCTCGGGCTACGGCGACCCGTTCGGGCACCCGCAGACCCCGCAGGCCTCCCAGCACCCCGAGGACCAGCACCCGCGGGACCAGCACCCGCGGGACCAGCACGCCCACGACCCGTACTCGCAGGCGCAGCCGTCACAGGACCGGTACTCCCAGGCGCAGCCCGTACAGGACCGGTACTCGCAGGCGCAGCCGTCCCCGGCGCCGCAGTACCCGCCGCGTGACCAGCAGCGGTGGGACGCCCCGTCCGAGGCGTCCGAGGCGACGCTCCGGTTCGACCCGGCCGCCTACCGCGACGACCCGCTGGGCGCCCCCGCCCCGCCCGTCTCGCCCCCCGCGTCCGCCTCCGCGCCCGTCCCCGAGAGGTGGGACTCGCAGCCGATAGACCCCACCGCGATCTATCGTCCCGAGCAACGCCGGGGACAGGTCACGGATGAGGAAACCCCCGACACAGAGAAGGTGGGCCCCGGTCAGGATCAGAACATCTCCTGGTACGGTTCCGACCGCCGAGAGCCCTGAGCCCCTGGCGGTGACGGCGATCACCTGGTGCAATTGCCGTCGTGGCAGGCAGACGACCCACAACCGGGGAGAGCAGGTCTTTCCCCGGATACCAGTATGCCGCTTGACGTCACACCGAGCACGCGCGTGTAATTACACACGTGTAGTTACGCCTTCCTCTGGGTGGGTAAGGGGCAGGCGTTCATAGGGGGGCTCCATTTTGCGGGCGTGCGGCAGGGAGGTGTGCAGTGGCCGACCTGGTCATCGCACAGGAGAGCATCGCTGAAGAGCAGCTTGGCTGGCAGGAGCGTGCCTTGTGCGCGCAGACCGACCCGGAGGCGTTCTTCCCGGAGAAGGGAGGCTCCACCCGCGAGGCCAAGAAGGTTTGCCGCTCCTGCGAGGTGCGTGCCGAATGTCTTGAGTACGCGCTGGAACATGACGAGCGGTTCGGCATCTGGGGTGGACTGTCCGAGCGGGAACGCCGCCGGATCAAGCGCGAGGCGGTCTGAGCCGTCCGGACGACGGCCGACCGAGAGGTCTGGGAAATCCGAGATCCGGACGATCTGCGAGTCCGAGCACCGATGAACATCTGACGAGATCCGACTACATCCAACGACACCTGACGACACCTGACAGGCACCGGACGGGCACGTGCGGGCGCCGCGCGGACGACGCGGGCACCGTACGGGGCCAGAGGGCGCCGTATGAAGGCCGAACCCGGACAGATCCGGGCGGTTCAAGAGAACGACCCGGGAACGCATCCGGGCGATCCACTACAGACACATGACGCCCCTCGGGGGGCTTGACGGATATGTCCGCGAGGCCACGTGACCACCAGTCACGTGGCCCTTTTTCGTGCGCTTCAACTGGTGCAAGACATATGCCGACATGGGGTGCCGTATCGTGGTCGCGCCGATCGTCACCCCCTCCTGAACACGGGACGTATGTCCATCAACGACCCCCAGCGCCCCCCTCGCCCCCAGCACAGCGTCACCGCGATCGTCGTCTCCCACGACGGCTCCCGCTGGCTGGGGGAGACCCTGGAAGCCCTGCTCCGGCAGACCCGCCCGGTGGACCGGGTCGTCGGTGTGGACAACGGCAGCAAGGACGGCAGCGCCGCGCTGCTGACCGCCTCCCTCGGCTCCCGGGCCGTCCTGACCCTGCCCCGGTCGACCGGGTTCGGCGAGGCCGTCGCCCAGGTGCTCGACCGGCTCGGCCCCGGTGGCGGCCGGGAGTGGATCTGGCTGCTGCACGACGACTGCGCCCCCGACCGGCACGCCCTGCGCACACTGCTGGAGGCCGCCGACTCCGATCCCAAGGCGGGGGTGCTCGGCCCGAAACTCCGCGACTGGGTGGACCGCCGGCTCCTGCTGGAGGTCGGCTTCACCGTCGACCGGACCGGCCGCAGGGACACCGGCCTGGAGGCCCGCGAGTTCGACCAGGGGCAGTACGACGGGGTCAGGGACGTGCTCGCGGTCTCCACCGCGGGCATGCTGATCCGCAGGGACGTCTGGGAGGAGGTGGGCGGGCTCGACCCCGCCCTGCCGCTCTTCCGCGACGACCTCGACCTGTGCTGGCGGGTCAGGAGCGCCGGGTACCGCGTGCAGAACGTCACCCGGGCGGTCGCCTGGCACGCCGAGGCGGCCACCCGGCGGCGGCGCCGCATCACCGCCAGCGGCGACCACCCGCGCCGCCTTGACCGGCGCAACGCCCTGTTCGTCGTCATGGCGAACCTCCCGCCGCGGGCGCTGCCGTGGGCGCTGGTCCGCAACCTGGTCGGGTGCCTGGCCCGCACCGTGCTGTTCCTGGTGGCCAAGCAGCCGGCAGGCGCGCTGGACGAGTTCCTCGCGTTCGGCTCGGTGTTCGGCCATCCGGTACGGATCGTCAAGGCCAGGCGGGCGCGGGCGGCGGGGCGCGGGCCGGGCCAGGTGGCCTCCGTCCGGCTGCTCACCCCGGCGGGCGCGGGTTACCGCAGGCTCGCCGACCGGGTCCGGAGCTACCTGGCCGGGTCCGGGTTCGTGGAGTCCGCCGGCCGCCACCACGCCGTGGCCGCCGCGGCCCAGGGCCCGCAGGAGGACGGCGAGGAACTGCTCGCCGACACCGGGGTGACGCAGCGCGTCTTCGGCAACCCGGGTGTCCTGCTCTTCCTGGCGCTCACCCTGGTCGCGCTGGTCGCCGAGCGGGCCCTGAACGGCGGTGACCGGCTGGGAGGAGGCGCGCTCGTCCCGGTGATCGGCGGCGCCTCGGACCTGTGGGACCTCTACCGGGAGGGGTACCACCGGACCGGCCTCGGCACCGACGCCTGGGCCCCGCCGTACGTGGCGGTGCTGGCCTCGCTCTCCACGGTGCTGTTCGGCAAGACCTGGCTCGCGGTCTCGGTGCTGCTGCTGGGCTGCGTGCCGCTCGCCGGCGTCTCCGCGTACGCGGCCACCAGATGGATGGTCCCGGGCCGCTGGACCCGCGTCTGGCTGGCCTCGTCCTACGCCCTGCTGCCGGTGGCCACCGGCGCCGTCGCCGCGGGAAGGCTGGGCACGGCGGTGGTGTTCGTGCTGCTGCCCGTCTACGCGGCGCTCGCCACCGTCGTGATCACCGGGGAACGGCGCCGGGCCCGCCGCGCCGCCTGGGCCCTGGGGCTCCTGCTGGCGGTCGGCACGGCCTTCGCCCCGCTGGTCCACCCGCTCACCGCGGTGCTCGGCCTGCTGGCGGCGCTGGCCTTCCCGCGCCGGGGCGTCGCCGTCTCGATGATCATCGCCTTCGCCGTGCCCGTGGCCCTGCTCCTGCCCTGGCTGGTCCAGGTGGTCTCCTCCCCGGGACGGCTGCTGCTGGAGGCCGGGCTGCACCGGCCCTCCCTGGTCGATCCCGCGCTGCCGGCCGAGTCGCTGCTGCTGCTCAGCCCGGGAGGACCGGGCACGCCGCCGCTCTGGGTGACCGGCGGTCTCGTGACGGCCTGCCTGCTGGCGTCGCTGATGCGGCGGAACCGGGTGGTCGTCGCGGTCGGCTGGGGTGTGGCGCTCTTCGGCCTGCTGATGGCGATCCTGGTCAGCAGGACCCCGGTCACCTCGATCAACGGCGACACGGAGGCCCCGGCCTGGCCGGGGGTGCCGCTGGCGTTCGCCGCCACCGGCATGCTCGTGGTGGCGGCGCTCACCGCCGGCCGGATCACCGAGTTCCGGGCCTCGGGAGGGGTACGCGGGCTCGTCGCGCTCGGGGTCGTCGCGGTGGCGTTCTCCACGCCGCTGCTGGCCGCGGGCGTGTGGGTCTCCAGGGGCGCGGACGAGCCGATCCGCGGGAGCGTACGCGACGTCGTGCCCGCCCTGGCGGCGGCGAACTCCGCGGGCGGCGAGCGGACCCTGCTGCTGCGCGCCTCGCCGCGGGGCCTGCTCCTCACCGTGCTGAGCGGGCGCACGCCGCTGATCGGCGAGGCCGACATCCCCGCGCCCGAGGGCCCCAGGGAGCGGGTCCGCCTCGCCGCCGCCGGGCTGGTGTCCGGCAGGGGCGGTGACGACGCCCGGGTGCTGGCCGCCCACGGGATCCGGTTCGTCGTGGTGACCGCGCCCGTCGACGCGCGCGTCAGCGCCGCCCTCGACTCGCAGCCCTCGCTGGCGAGGATGAGCCTGTCCCGCTCGGTGGGCGTGTGGCGGCTGACCCAGCCCGTGGCCGTCCCGCCCGACCCGCCCGGTGACCCCTGGCACGGCCGCTGGCTCCTCGTCCAGGCCGTGATGGTGATCGTCGTCATGGTGCTGGCGTCGCCGGGCCGGGGCGAGGGCGACGAGCGCGCGGTGCCGCAGGAGCCTTCCCGGCCCAGGAGAGAGCGGGTCGCCCGATGAGATCCCCGATCGAGAACAGGTTCGGCCTGCCGGCGCTGGTGCTGGTGGCCCTGCTCGCCCTGTACGGGACGGCCGCCGCCACCCGGTCACCGGCGGCCCCCGCCCCCGTGCCCCGGCCCGAGAGGGTGCCCGTGGCCTCGGTGACGGCCGTCTGCCCGGCCCCCGGCGAGGCCGCGGTCGGCGTGCTGACACCGCCCGGCGACCAGGCGCCGGGCACGGCGTCGCTCGTCGCCGCGGGCAGGACCCTCGCCGCCGTGAACGTCCCGGGCCGCCTGTGGCGCGAGGAGGTGCCCGCCTCGTCGTCGCCCCTCGTCGTCACGGCCTCCGGGAGCATGGCCTCCGGCCTGGAGGTGTCGCAGACCCGCCGGGAGACCTCGGGCGGGCAGCGAGGGCTGGCCGGGGTGCGCTGCACCGAGCCGGTGGCGAGCACCTGGCTGATCGGGCCGGGACCGTCCGCGGCCGACGTCACGCTCCACCTGTCCAACGCCGACCCGGCCCCGGCCGTCGCCGAGGTCGTGATCTACTCCGGCGAGGGGCCGGTGATCACCGAGAACGGGAACGTGTTCACCCTCAAGCCGGGCGAGAACCGCACGATCAGGATGAGGGACCTGGCGCCCTCGGCGCTGGTCATGGCGATCGAGGTCCGTACCGCCTCGGGACGGGTGACCGCGGCGGCCCGCGCGCTGATGAACGGCGGGCGCGGCGTCGACTGGCTCCCGGTCTCCGCAGCCCCCGCCACCCGCGTCGTGGTGCCCGGCATCCCCGGCGGCGGCGGGAGGCGGGAACTGCTCGTCGCCTCCCCCGCGGAGGCCGACACGCTGGTCGAGATCAAGGCGCTCACCCCCGAGGGGACGTACGCGCTCAAGGACCGCGAGCTGGTGGAGGTACCCGCCGGTTCCGTCGCCGCCCTGGACCTGGCCGCCGGGATCGGCGGCCAGCCCGCCGCGCTGCTGCTCACCGCCGACACCCCGTTCGTCGCCGGGCTCGTCGCCACCGGCACCGGCGCGAGGACGGACGTGGCCTTCACCGCGGGGGCGGACCCCGTCGACCTGGGCAGCGTCGTCGCGGAGAACCGCGTGGACGGCGCGACGACCTCGCGGCTGCTGCTGACCGCGTCCCAGGCGGCGGGAAGCGTGAGCGTGCAGGTGGTGCCGGGCACCGGCGAGGCGCACGAGCCCTTCCAGGTGGACATCCCGGCCGCGCGCACCGCGCAGGTCGCACTGCCCAAGATCAAGGGGACCTTCGCGGTGGTCGTACGGCCGCTGCCCGGTTCGGGGCCGGTCCACGGCGGGCGCGTCCTGGAGGAGCGGCTCAAGGGAGGAGCGGCGCTGACCGTGCAGCCGCTGGCCATGGCCCGGATCTGGGCGCTGGTCCCGCCGATGGCCGAGTCCGCCGCGATCGTCCTGCCCTGAGCCGGGCGCGCCGCGTCACGGCGGCCGCGCCGCGCGGTGATCGCGTCGCGGGGTGGTCGCGCCCCGTGGCCGCCCGTGCGGGAGGCCGCTCGTGCGGGAGGCCGCTCGTGCGGGAGGTCAGTCGTGGTCGTCGAAGCCGGGGTCGATCGACTCCGGGGAGAGCCCCAGCAGGCCCGCGACCTGCTCCACCACGGTCTCGTGCACCATGGCGCCGAGATGGTCGCGATCGCGCGACCGGCTCTCCAGGGGGCGGCGGTAGATGATCACGACGGCCGGGCGGCTCCCCGCGGCCGGTTCGGACCGCCCGAACGGGATCGGCTCCCCCGTCAACAGGCCGGGACCGTCACCCAGCTCGCTGATCGGCGGGACCTCCTCGACCGCGAACTCCACGGCCGCCAGTTGCTTGCCCCAGCGGGGCTTGAGCCGGTCGACGGCGTCCAGGACCAGGTCGTCGAACCGCTCGCTGCGAGCCTTGGCGATCGGCACGTGCGAGGGGGCCAGCGGACCGCGCAGGCCACGGCCGTGCCTGTCGCGTCTGCGGGGAGAACGAGGTCTGCCGGGTGCCGGGCTCACGGCTCCAGCTTAGACGCGACCCGGGCGGGCACGGGAGAGCGCCGGCCGTGGCCGGGACGGGACCCGCGAGGCGGCGGGAGGCCCGGGGCGGGGGCGTGCGGACAGGGGGTGAAGCCGTACAGGCGGGTGGAAGCCGGGACACGTGTCCGAATTGTGGCGACACGCTCGTTAAGAGCGCTCAGATAGTGGCGCCCCGGACGCTTACCGGATACGGTCCCACCGTGAGCCCCGTCCGCCGCTGTTCCCGCACCGCGTGCAGTCAGCCTGCCGTTTTCACGCTCACGTACGTCTACGCCGATTCGACCGCCGTTCTCGGGCCCTTGGCGACGTACGCCGAGCCGCACTGTTACGACCTGTGTGCCGAGCACGCCGAGCGGCTCACCGCCCCCCGCGGCTGGGAGGTGGTCCGCCTGCCGACCGACGGCGCCCCGCCCAGCACGGACGACCTGGAGGCCCTGGCGAACGCGGTCCGCGAGGCCGCCCGGCCCGCGCCGGGCAGCGGCACCGAGCCGGTCGGCCAGGGGGTCGAGGTCGGACGCAGGGGACATCTGAGGGTCCTCCGCTCGGCTCAGCCCCAGCGTGACCGCTGACCCTACTAGGCTGGGGGTCGCCGGACACGACGCAAGGGGTGGAGCTGGAGTGGGCGACCTCGCCAAGATCTTCAAGGCGTACGACGTTCGCGGCGTCGTGCCGGACGAGTTCGACGAGGCGGCCGCCGAGGCCGTGGGCGCGGCGTTCGCCGAGGTGACGGGCGCCCGGAGCGCCGTCGTGGCGCACGACATGCGCGCCTCCTCGGTCCCGCTGGCGGCGGCCTTCGTCCGGGGGGTCGTCTCCCGGGGCGCGGACGTGATCAACGCGGGCCTGGGCTCCACCGACATGCTCTACTACGCGAGCGGCAGCCTCGACCTGCCCGGCGTGATGTTCACCGCCAGCCACAACCCCGCCCGCTACAACGGCATGAAGATGTGCAGGGCCGGCGCCGTGCCGATCGGCGGCGCCACCGGGCTCGTCGAGATCCGCGACCGGGCCGCCGAGATCCTCGCCTCCGGCTCCCCGGGCGGCCCAGGGGGCGGCACGGTCTCCGAGCGCGACCTGCTCACCGGTTACGCGGAGTACCTGCGCGCGCTGGTCGACCTGTCGGGCATCCGGCCGCTGAGGGTCGTGGTGGACGCCGGCAACGGGATGGGCGGGCACACGGTCCCGACGGTCCTCGACGGGCTGCCGGTCGAGCTGACCGCCCTGTACTTCGAGCTCGACGGCACCTTCCCCAACCACGAGGCCAACCCCATCGAGCCGGACAACCTGCGCGACCTGCAGAAGGCCGTGCTCGACGTGGGCGCCGACATCGGGCTGGCCTTCGACGGCGACGCCGACCGCTGCTGGGTCGTGGACGAGCGCGGCGAGTCGGTCTCCCCGTCCACGATCACCGCGCTGGTCGCGGTCCGCGAGCTGGGCAGGCACCCGGGAGCCGCGATCATCCACAACCTGATCACCTCCCGGGGGGTCCCGGAGATCGTCGCCGAGCACGGCGGCCGGCCGATCCGCACCCGGGTGGGCCACTCCTTCATCAAGGCCGAGATGGCCGCGACCGGCGCGGTCTTCGGCGGCGAGCACTCCGCCCACTACTACTTCCGGGACTTCTGGTTCGCCGACTCCGGCATGCTGGCCGCGCTGCACGTGCTGGCCGCGCTGGGCGAGCAGGACCGGCCCCTGTCGGAGATCCTGGCCGCCTACGCCCGCTACGCGGCCTCCGGAGAGATCAACAGCACGGTCGCCGACCAGGCGGCGGCGACCGGGCGGGTGCGCGAGGCGTTCGCCTCCCGCGACGGCGTCACCTTCGACGAGCTGGACGGACTGACCGTCTCCGGCCCCGGATGGTGGTTCAACCTCCGTCCGTCCAACACCGAGCCGCTGCTCCGGCTGAACGCCGAAGCGGCCGACGAGATCCAGATGGCAGCGATCAGGGACGAGGTCCTTGCCCTCGTGAGGAGCTGAACACGTGAAGATCGACGACTGGCTGCTGGAGATCCTGGCCTGCCCGAACTGCAAGTCCCCCCTGCGGGCCGAGCCCGCCGTGGACGAGCTGTCGTGCACCTCCCCCTCCTGCGGCCTGGTCTACCCGGTCCGGGACGACATCCCGGTCCTGCTGGTCGACGAGGCCCGGAAGTCGTGAACTGGGAGCCGGATCGGCTCGACGACCAGACGTGGCTGACCGAGGGCGACCCCTCGGGCATGCTGCGGGCCGTGGCCGACTCGGCCGCGCAGATCCGCACCTCCCGCAGGGCCGCCCTGGAGGCGGACCTGTCCTCGATCACCGGCCAGGGCCGCCCCCGGGCGATCGTGGTCGCGGGCATGGGGGGTTCGGGCACCGCCGGCGACGTCCTGAACGTGGTGTGCGGCCCCGGCGCCCCGCTGCCGATCCTGACCGTCAGGTCCCACCGGCTCCCGGGCTGGATCGGCGCGACCGACCTCGTGATCGCCGTCTCCCGCTCCGGCAGGACCGAGGAGACGCTCGCGGCGGCCGGCGAGGCCGTCCGCCGGGGATGCCGGCTGCTCGCCGTCGGCGGGGCCGGCTCGCCGCTCCAGGCGATCGCCCGGCAGGCCGGGGCGCCGTTCGTGCCCGTCGCCGAGGGCTCCAGGCCGCGTGCGGCGCTGTGGGCGCTGGCGGTCCCCCTGGTGGTCGTCGCGGCCGGGCTCGGACTGGTCGAGGCGGGGGAGGAGATCTTCGAGGGGGTCGCCGGGAGGCTGGAGGACCTGGCCAACCGCTGCCGTCCGGCGAGCGAGTCCTTCGTCAACCCCGGCAAGTCCCTGGCCATGGACGTCGCCGAGAGCGTGCCGATGATCTGGGGCTGCTCGCCCGTGGCGACCGTCGCGGCCCACCGGTGGGCGTCCCAGTTCGGCGCGACCGGCAGGTACCCGGCGATCTGGGGGGAGCTGTCGGAGGCCGGGCACAACCAGGTCGCCGCGCTGGAGGGTCCGCTGGCCCAGCGTGACATCTTCGCCGACGAGAGCACGAGGTCGCTCCGGCTCTTCCTGCTGCGCGACGTGGAGGAGGACACCGTCCTCCTGCGGCGCAGGGAGGCGTCGGTCCGGCTGGCCGAGGGACGCGGCGTCGGGGTCACCCAGATCGCCGCGGAGGGGCTGCATCCGCTGGAGCGGCTGGCCACGCTGATCGCGCTCGGAGATTTCGCGAGTACATACCTCGCACTCGGGTACGGGCTCGACCCGACCCCTGTGTCGGTCATGAACGAACTCAGGGCGAGAATTTCCCCATAGGATTCCTGTCTCGTCCTTCGACCATACGAGCTGAGCGGAGGCTGCCGTGAGCGCGGGCGGCGGTACTAAGGCAATCATCGCGGCGTTGGCCGCCAACCTGGCGATCGCCGTGGCCAAATTCGTGGCGTTCCTGTTCACCGGTTCGTCATCGATGATCGCCGAATCGGTCCACTCGGTGGCCGACTCGGGAAACCAGGCCCTTCTGCTGCTGGGCGGCAAGCGCGCGCAGCGCGAACGCACGCCCCAGCACCCCTTCGGGTACGGCCGGGAGCGCTACTTCTACGCGTTCGTGGTGGCGGTGGTGCTGTTCACCATCGGCGCGGTGTTCTCCCTCTACGAGGGGATCCACAAGCTCCAGCACCCCGAGGAGCTCACCTCCCCGCAGTGGGCCTTCGGCGTGCTGATCTTCGCGATCGTCGCCGAGTCGTTCTCGTTCAGGACGGCGATCATCGAGTCCAACCACGTCCGGGGCAACCAGTCGTGGGTGCAGTTCATCCGCCGCTCCAAGTCGCCCGAGCTGCCGGTCATCGTGCTGGAGGACCTCGGCGCGCTGCTGGGCCTGATCTTCGCGCTCTTCGGCGTGACGATGGCCGTGGTGACCGGCAACCCGATCTGGGACGGCGTCGGCACCATCATGATCGGCGTGCTGCTCGCGGTCATCGCCATCATCCTGGCGATCGAGACCAAGTCGCTGCTGCTCGGCGAGGGCGCGGGCCCGGAGGTCGAGGTCGCCATCATGCAGGCGCTGGAGAGCGCCCCCGAGGTGACCCGGGTCATCCACATGCGCACGCTGCACCTGGGCCCCGAGGAGGTCCTGGTCGCGGCCAAGATCGCGGTCGACCACGACGACACGGCCGCGGAGGTGGCCCGGGGCATCGACGAGGCCGAGCAGCGTATCCGCGCCGCCGTCCCGACGGCCCGGGTCATCTACCTGGAGCCCGACCTGTACAGGTCCGACGCCGCCCCCGCTCCCACGCCGGGGACGGCCCCCTCCGGCACGGTCTGATCCCTCCTCCCGGACGGCCCGCCCGCGACGGCTTCTCACGAGGCCTTCCCGGCGGCCCTGTCCGGGGCCTTCCACGCCGGTCGCCTCAGGGCCGCCCCCTCAGGGGGCGGCCCTGAGGCGTTTCTCACGGGCGGCCCTGAGGCCTTTGACCCTGCGGGCGGCCCCCGGGGCCGCCCTGGAGCAGGCGAAGGGCCTTCTCCTTCTCGAAGTCCAGGGCCCTGCGAGGAGCCTGCAGGCGGCCGATCCGCAGCCCCAGGTCCCGTACGGCCTGGGCGACCGCGGGTTCGCTCAGCACGCGCAGCGCGAACGCCAGCTCGGCGGGGGAGACGTCGAACCGCCTCTCCAGGTCGAGGCTCTGGGCGACGGCCGCGAGCTCCTCGGGGCCGAACCGGCGGTGCGCGCCCTGGTTCCTGATCGGGGGCAGCAGGCCGAGCGCCTCGCGGTAGCGGAGCATCCGCGGGGACATCCCGAGCCTTCTGGCGGCCTCGGTGATCCGCATCGGTGACCCCTCTCCAAGGAACCTTACATTCTTGTGTCAGGTTAACCCCTCAAAGGGTGCGCGGGGTCGTTCCGTCCGCCTAAACTCGCAAGCGTCGACTTTCCGGTGGAGCGGTGAGCCGGGGAGGCGGGCCTGAGAGCGAGGCCGGTCGCGGGACGAGAGCGACAGGCGCGGGCGCGAGGCGCACACCGCCCATCAATCAGAGGAGTAACCACACATGGATTTCAAGGTCGCCGACCTTTCCCTCGCGGCTTTCGGCCGTAAGGAGATCCAGCTGGCGGAGCACGAGATGCCCGGCCTGATGGCCGTCCGCGAGGAGTACGCCGCGGCCCGGCCGCTCGCCGGAGCGAAGATCATGGGCTCCCTGCACATGACCATCCAGACCGCCGTGCTGATCGAGACCCTGGTCGCGCTCGGCGCCGACGTCCGCTGGGTGAGCTGCAACATCTTCTCCACCCAGGACCACGCCGCCGCCGCCGTGGTGGTCGGGCCCGAGGGCACTCCGGAGGACCCCAGGGGCGTCCCGGTCTTCGCCTGGAAGGGCGAGACCCTGGAGGAGTACTGGTGGTGCACCGAGCAGGCCCTGGCGTGGCCCGGCGGCGGTGGCCCCAACATGATCCTCGACGACGGCGGCGACGCCACCCTGCTCGTCCACAAGGGCGCCGAGTACGAGAAGGCCGGCGCCGTGCCCAGCGCCTCCGAGGACGACCCCGAGGAGTGGGGCATCATCCTGGAGCTGCTCCGCCGCACGGTCACCCCCGAGGGCCACTGGACCAAGGTCGCCGCGGGCATCAAGGGTGTCACCGAGGAGACCACGACCGGCGTCCACCGCCTGTACGAGATGTTCAAGAACGGCACGCTGCTCTTCCCGGCGATCAACGTCAACGACTCGGTCACCAAGTCCAAGTTCGACAACAAGTACGGCTGCCGCCACTCGGTGATCGACGGTCTCAACCGCGCCACCGACGTGCTGATCGGCGGCAAGGTGGCGCTCGTCGCCGGGTACGGCGACGTCGGCAAGGGCTGCGCCGACGCGCTCAGGGGCCAGGGCGCCCGCGTCATCGTCACCGAGGTCGACCCGATCTGCGCGCTCCAGGCGGCCATGGACGGCTACCAGGTCACCACGCTGGAGGAGGTCGTCGGCATCGTCGACATCTTCGTCACCACGACCGGCAACTTCGACATCATCACGGCCGACCACATGGCCCGGATGAAGCACAACGCCATCGTGTCCAACATCGGCCACTTCGACAACGAGATCGACATGGCCGGCCTGGCCAGGATCCCGGGCATCGAGAAGACCGAGGTCAAGCCGCAGGTCCACACCTGGCGCTTCCCCGACGGCAAGCAGATCATCGTGCTCGCCGAGGGCCGCCTGATGAACCTGGGCTGCGCCACCGGCCACCCCTCGTTCGTGATGTCGAACTCCTTCACCAACCAGGTGATCGCGCAGATCGAGCTGTTCACCAAGACGGACGACTACCCGATCGGCGTCTACGTGCTGCCCAAGCACCTGGACGAGAAGGTCGCCCGCCTGCACCTGGACGCCCTGGGCGTGAAGCTCACCAAGCTCACCAAGGCCCAGGCCGAGTACATCGGCGTGGACGTCGAGGGCCCGTACAAGGCCGACCACTACCGTTACTGATACCGACGGTACGTCTAGGTACGTTCCACCGGGCCCCCGCGACGTCGCGGGGGCCCGTCCGGGTGAGCGGGGGAGAGACGTGGACAGCGACCTGGTGGCCGCGGGCGAGCGGAGAATCGGGTGGGCGGCGCGGGCGATGCCGGTGCTCAACGCCCTCGGCGAGCGGTTCGCCGCCGAGAGGCCCCTGGAGGGCCTGCGGATCGCGGCCTGCCTGCACGTCACCGCCGAGACCGCCGTGCTCATGGGCACGCTCCGGGCCGGCGGGGCCGAGATCGCCCTGGCCGCCTCCAACCCCCTGTCCACCCAGGACGACGTGGCCGAGGCGCTGCGCGACTACGGGCTCGTCGTGCACGCGCAGGCCGGGGTGACCCGGGAGGCCTACTACGGCCACATCCACCAGGCGCTCGACCTGCGTCCCGACATCGTGCTGGACGACGGCTGCGACCTGGTCAACATCCTGCACACCGAGCGGACCGAGCTGCTGGACGGGGTCTCGGGAGGGTGTGAGGAGACCACCACCGGGATCATCAGGCTCCGCCAGATGGCCGCGGAGAACGCCCTGAGGTTTCCCGTGGTGGCCGTCAACGACACCCGGACGAAGCGGATGTTCGACAACCGCTACGGCACCGGCCAGTCGACGATGGACGGCATCATGCGCGCCACCAACACGCTGCTGGCGGGGAAGATCGTGGTGGTCGCCGGGTTCGGCTACTGCGGCCGGGGCGTCGCCGAGCGGGCCAGGGGGCTGGGGGCGCGGGTCGTGGTGACCGAGGTCGACCCGGTCAAGGCGGTGGACGCCCTGCTCCAGGGCTACGACGTGCGGTCGATGGCCGCCGCCGCCGAGATCGGCGACGTCTTCGTCACGGTCACCGGTAACCGCGACGTCATCGGGGGCGAGCACCTGGCCCGGATGAAGGACGGCGCGATCCTGGCCAACGCGGGTCACTTCGACGTCGAGATCGACGTCCGCGCCCTGGACGACCTGGCGCACGCCGTCCACCGCGGGGTGCGTCCCAGCACCGACGAGTACGTCCTCGCCGACGGCCGCAGGATCCTGCTGCTGGCCGAGGGCCGCCTGGTGAACCTGAGCGCCGCGGAGGGCCATCCGGCCGCCGTGATGGACATGTCCTTCTCCGCGCAGGCGCTCTCGGTGGCCTGGCTGGCCCGCGAGCGGGCGCGGCTCGCGCCCGGCGTGTACGACGTGCCCGAGGACGTGGACGTGGAGGTGGCACGCCTGAAGCTGGCCGCCGCGGGCATCGAGGTGGACGAGCTCACCCCCGACCAGGAGGAGTACCTGCACTCCTGGCGGCTCGGCTCGTAACCGCTCCCCCCCGCGGCCGTCCCGGCCCGCGCGGCCGCTGCCGGCTCACCGTGGCCGCGCCCGGCTCCTCTCCGGTCGCGCCCGGCCTCTCCGCGGGCGCGCCCGGCTCAGAGTTCGGCCTCCATCTCGCGCATCCTGCGGATCTCGGCGGCCTGGCCGACCGAGACGTCGTTGGCCAGCTCCTCGACCCGCTGGTGCGCGCCGGAGACCAGCACCTTCTCGGACATGGTGAGCGCGCCCAGGTGGTGGGCGGTCATGAGCTTGATGAAGAGCCGGTCGAACTCCTTGCCCGAGGCGGCCCTGAGCGCCGCCAACTGCTCCGGGGTGGCCATTCCGGGCATGGAGCCGTGCCGGGCGTGGTGCGCGGGGGCGCGCAGCCCCTGCTGCTGGAGCCAGGAGATCATGAACTGGATCTCCGGTCCCTGCGAGTCCGCGATGCGCGAGGCCAGGCTCTTCAGCCGGACGTGCTCGCCCCGGGTCGGGGCCAGGGAGGCCATCTCCAGGGCCTGACGGTGGTGGACCACCATGTCCTGCACGTACGTCACGTCGGCGGCGTTGGCGGTGGCGGTGGGCACGAGCGTGGCCGCCACGTCGGGGGCGACGGTCCTGGCGGGCTCGCCGGGCCGGCCCGGGACGATCACCGGTGCCGAGGCCCCGGAGGTCGCGGGCGGATCGGCCTCCGACGTGCACGCGACCAGGGAGAGTGCGGCGATCACGACGACGAGCGCGGCGCGCACCCGGCCTCCTTCTGGTGGTGTCCAGTGATGAAGGACCGTAACCCCCCGATGGTCTGCCCGTAAAGAGCTTATTTCGACAGCAGTTGCTAACACTATGACAACTTGTCGCGCGAGTCGCGAAGGTGGAGTATTTGGCCTTTATGCTCCTTTTATTGGTGCATGTACCAAGGAGGTCCACGAGTGTCCACCCTCTTCAGGAAAGGCCTGACCGGCCGATTCCTGGTCGCGGCGGGTATCGCCGTCGCGACGGCCATGGCCGCCCTACCCGCGCAGGCCGCAGACATCCCGGCGCCCGGTGAGATCGCCAAGAGCGAGAACATCGAGCACGTCCTCAACGTCCCCAAGCCCGGCGAGCTGGCCGACATCCACACCGACATGGCGTTCCAGGGCGACTACGCCTACGTCGGCAACTACTCCGGCTTCTCGATCTACGACATCAGGAAGCCGAAGAAGACCTCGCTGGTCAGCTCGGTGGTCTGCCCCGGCGGCCAGATGGACGTGGCGGTCTACGGCAACCTGCTCTTCGGCGCGGTCGACTCCCCCCGCAACAACGACTCCTGCGAGAGCGTCGGCCAGGGCGCCGACATCAAGGAGTCGTGGGAGGGCGTGCGGATCTTCGACATCAGCGACAAGAAGAACCCCAAGTACATCAAGGCGGTCGAGACCAACTGCGGCTCGCACACGCTGACCCTGGTCCCGGGCAAGGGCAGGGACCGCAAGAACGTCTACGTGTACGTCTCCTCGTACCGGCCGAGCGCCTCGTTCCCGGACTGCCAGCCGCCGCACGACAAGATCTCGATCATCAAGGTGCCGCTGCGCGACCCGGCCTCCGCCGCGGTGGCGGCCACCCCGGTGCTCTTCCCGGACGGCGGCAACCCCGGTGACGGGCTGCCGTACCCGGAGGGCACCTCGGCGACGAGCGGCTGCCACGACATCACCGCCTACCCGGAGAAGGGCATCGCCGCCGGCGCCTGCATGGGCGAGGGCATCCTGATGGACATCTCCAAGCCGCTCGAGCCGAAGGTCACCGCGACGGTCCGGGACGACCAGAACTTCGCGTTCTGGCACTCGGCGACCTTCAACAACGAGGGCACCAAGGTGATCTTCACCGACGAGCTCGGCGGCGGCAGCAGGGCCACCTGCAACGAGGCCATCGGCCCGAACCGGGGCGCCAACGCCTACTTCGACATCAAGAGGGGGCAGTTCGTCTTCAAGAGCTACTTCAAGATCGCCCGTCACCAGGCCGACACGGAGAACTGCGTCGCGCACAACGGCTCGCTGATCCCGGTCAAGGGCAAGGACATCATGGTCCAGGCCTGGTACCAGGGCGGCATCTCGGTCGTGGACTTCACCGACTCGGCCAACCCGAAGGAGATCGCGTTCTTCGAGCGCGGCCCCGACGAGACCGCTCCTCCGCTCAGCGGCGGCTTCTGGTCCGCGTACTACTACAACGGTTACATCTACGGCAGTGACTTCAACCTCGGCCTCGACGTGTTGAAGATCAACGACCGGCGTACGGACAAGGCGTCGAAGGTCAAGTTCGACATCCTGAACGCGCAGACCCAGGCCTCCTACCGCGAGGGCTGGGGCTGGGGCTGGGGACACGGCCACCACTGATCTCCGACGGACGGCACGACGGCCGCCGGGCGCTCGACGGAGTGCCCGGCGGTCGCCGTCTCCGGGGCGGGCGCGCCCCCGATCCCCTCCCCGTCGGCGCGCGAAAGCCTATGAAAGTACTGTTCACATGATGAAGCGTAAAGACCTGAAATAGCATTTTATTGTGACAAAGTGACATCGCGTCAATGCTTGATGTCAAGAATGTCGCGTGTTATCTCACATATAACTCATCTCCGTCCGCGGGAGGCGTCCTCGTGTTCGCTCCTCGAAGAGCCTTACGGACATCGGTGCCGGTGGTGTGGACGGCGGCGGTGGCGGTGGCCGTCGCCATGCCGGTGCCCGCGACTCCCGCGCGGGCCGATGACATCCCCCCGCCCGGCAAGGTCGCGACCAGCGCCAACGTGAAGCACCTGGGCACCCTGCCCAAGCTCCCCGGTCTCGGGGCCACCACCAACAGCGACATCGCCTTCCAGGACGACCACGCCTATGTCGGCAACTACGGCGGCTTCTCGATCTACGACATCAAGAACCCCGCGCGGGCCAAGCTGGTCAGCGGCGTCCTGTGCCCGGGGTACCAGATGGACGTCGCCGTCCACGGCAACCTGCTGTTCACCGCGGTCGACGAACCCCGCAGCAACGACTCCTGCGCCAGTACCGCCCTGAGTCCCGGTGCCAAGGAGTCGTGGGAGGGTGTACGGATCTTCGACGTCGGCGACAAGAGCAACCCCAGGTACATCCAGTCGGTCAGGACCGACTGCGGCGCGCACACGCTGACCCTGGTCCCGCCCAAGGGCAAGGACCGTGAGAACGTCTACCTGTACGTCTCCTCCTACGACCCGAGCGCCTCGTTGCCCGGCTGCACGCCGCCGCACGACAAGATCTCGGTCATCAAGGTGCCGCTGCGCAGTCCCGTGGACGCGGCCGTGGTGTCCACCCCGGTCGTCTTCCCCAAGGGCGGCAACGCGACGCAGTCGAGCCTGTTCATGCCAACCAGCGGGTGCCACGACATCACCGTCTACCCGGAGAAGGACATCGCGGCCGGGGCCTGCCTGGGTGACGGCGTCCTGTTCGACATCTCCGACCGGGAGCGGCCGGTGCTCACCGCCAGCGTCACCGACCCGAACTTCGCCTTCTGGCACTCGGCGACCTTCGACAACCGGGGGAACAAGGTCGTCTTCGCCGACGAGCTCGGCGGCGGGAGCACGGCCACCTGCAACGAGAGCACCAGGCCGACCCAGGGGGCCGACGCCGTCTACGAGATCGTCAAGGGCCGGCTCGTCTTCAAAAGCTACTTCAAGATCCCTCGCCACCAGGCCAGCTCGGAGAACTGTGTCGCGCACAACGGCTCGCTGATCCCGGTCAAGGGCAAGGACATCATGGTCCAGGCCTGGTACCAGGGTGGCGTCTCCTTCGTGGACTTCACCGACCCGGCCGACCCGAGGGAGTTCGGCTACTTCGAGCGCGGCCCCGAGCCCGACGGGAAGGGGGGCGGCATCTGGTCGGCCTATTACTACAACGGTCACGTCTACGCGAGCGACTACCGCCGGGGGCTGGACGTCCTGCGGATCGACGACCGCCGGACCGACCCGGCCAGGCGGGTCCGCACGGACCGGCTGAACGTGCAGACCCAGGGCTCCCTTCCCGAGCGCCGGCGCTGACCGCCCGGCGGGCCGCCGTTCTCCCTGACGCCCCGCGGGGGACGTGCGACGAGGGGCCCGTCCCACCGTGAACGAGACGCCCCGGCCACCGACGGCCGGGGCGTCTCGGCGTGGCGGGCGCCCCCGCGTCCCGCCTCGCCGCACCCCGCTCCGGTCCGGTTCCGGAGGTCCGGGGCCCTTCCTCCTCAACTGTTTAGACTGTTATAGTCTAATACAAACAGTTGGAGGTGGAATCATGTCCTTGTCCGCTGTGGCTCCTCGCCACGCCGATCACGCCGCGCCGGGACGGACGCGCCGGTTGATCCTGACGATCCTCGGCCCGGTGCTCCTCCTGACCGTCTCGCTGGCCGTGGCCAGGCTGTACGACGACGACCCCGGCCGCGTTCTCTCCGCCGGCTGGCCGGTCGACCCCCGGTACGAGTTCACCTGGCGGGACGTGTCCGCCCAGCCGGCCTTCGGGATGATGGTGTGGTTCGAGGCGTTCCTCGTCGTCTCGTTCCTGTACTACTGGCGCCTGCCCCGGGTCCAGCGGGTACTGGTCGCCACCGGCTTCGCCATGGGCCTGACCGTTCCGGCGGCGGGCGTGCTGTCGATGCTCGCGCCGGTCGTGGCCGCGGGCTCCACGAGCTCCGCGGGCCGGCCGCCGTGGTACCTTGCGGTGGAGATCGCCGCGGGAGCCGGGGCGTTCGCGCTGGGCTGGAGGGCGGCCGGTCCGTCACCGCGGCCGCCCGAGGTGACCGCCGCACCACCGCCGCACGCGCCCGCCATGGCGCTCGGCCCGCGGCAGCGTGCCCTGTTCACCGCCTCGTCCTGGTCGGTCCGGAACCTGCTGCTCGCCACGGCGGTGGCGACGGTCACCGCGCTGACCGCTGTCCTGTGGGCCGACTACGAGTGGCAGCGCGTGGTCCTGCTCGCCGGGACGGCGGTCTTCGTGGCGGCACAGGCGCGTACCCGCCTGCAGATCGACGCCTCGGGGGTGACCCTGCGGGTCCCCTGGGTGCCCTTCCTGAGCCGTACCGTGCCGTACGCGCTGATACGGTTCGCCGAGGCCAGGAACGAGCCTCCCCGCCGGCGTGAGGGGCCGGCCGGGGGCGAGCCCGCCGACGGGCCCCCTCCCGGGCGGTACGTGCTGGGCGACAGCGCGGCGGGGTGGGGTGTCGTCAGCGGGAAGGGCCCGGTGCTCGTCCTGTCCCTGGCCGACGACCGGTGGTTCGTCTACTCCACGCGCGAGGCGCGGGACGCGGCTGCCCTGGTCAACGGAGAGCTGCGCAGGCAACGACAGGCGGGAACGGCAGAATGTTGATCACGGTTGACCCCTCGTCGGCCCAGCCGCTCGCCGACCAGGTGGCCGACTCGGTCCGCGTCGCGCTGGCCGACGGCAGGGCGGCGCCCGGGGACCGGCTGCCCTCGGCGCGGACCGTGGCCGCGGCCCTGGACATCAACCTGCACACCGTCCTGCGCGGCTACCAGCAGCTACGCGAGGAGGGGCTGGTGGAGCTGCGCCGAGGCCGGGCGGCCGTCATCACCGGGCAGGCCGACGGGCTCCGCCTGAGGCTCGCCGCGGCGGCCGAGGAGTTCGCCAGGGCCGCCCGGCAGGCCGGGGCCTCCACCGAGGAGGCGCTCGCCGCGGCCCGCGAGGCGCTGGCCCGCTGACCGGCGGCGGCGTGACGGCGGCGACGGCGGCGGCGACGGCGACGGCGGGAAGGTCAGACCGGAGGAGCGAAACCGTCCTGGGCCGGCCCGGAGGCGGCCGGCGGATGAGCGGGCCGGGGCGGGGGACCGCCGGGCGGGTACCCCCAGACGGGCGGGGGATCGCCGGGCGGGTACCCGCCGACGGGCGAGGGACCGCCGGGCGGGTACGCGCCGGTGCTCCTCGCGAGGCGGAGCTGCTCGCGGCGCCGGCGTTCGGCCAGGACGGCGGTCAGGTAGGCGAACGGCGGCGCGCCGGGCGGCGCGGGCGGGGAGACGAAGGCCGACATCTCGGTGGCGATGCGCACACCCATCTCGTGCTGGACGGCGGGTGACAGGTCGTGCCAGCGCAGGAGGTACTGGCGCGCGGTGGCGGCGACCTGCTCGGGCAGCCGCGACAGCTCCAGCGTCGCCGCCCACGCGGCCAGCGGCGGGGGCATGTACAGCATCGGCCCGTACTGCCGGGGAGCGCGCTCGGAGATCACCATGGTGCCGGCGAAGATGTCACCGAGCCTCTTGCCCCGCTCCGAGATCAGCGAACTGATCAGCGCGGGGGCGCCGGTGAGGATCCAGAACTCCAGCACGCCGGCCAGCCCGCGGAACAGGGCCTGCCGGAACCGTTCCGGGCCGCCGTCGTCGCTGACCACCCGCAGTCCCAGGGCGAGCTTGCCCAGGCTGCGCCCACGGGTGAGCGTCTCGAAGATCACCGGGTAGCCGACGATCACCAGCACGCTGAGCGAGAGGTAGACCATCGTGGTCAGGGCCGGGTCGCTCAGCAGGCCCAGGCTGCCGACCAGCAGGGAGACGCCCAGCAACGTCGCGATCTGGACGGCCATGTCGATCATGAGCGCCGCTGCCCTGCTCGGGGGCAGGGCGACACGTACCTCTAGGACCACGGCCTCGCCGGTCACGACATCGGACACAACCAGCACCCTACCGCCGACTGGATAGGCTGCCGGAGTGGACATCGACGCGTTCGTCACCGCGCACCGGCCCGCCTGGGACCGCCTGGAGGCGCTGATCCGGCGGCGCAGGTCGCTGAGCGGCGCCGAGGTCGACGAACTGGTCGACCTCTACCAGCGGGTGGCCACGCACCTGTCGCAGGTCCGCTCCACCTCGGCCGACCCGATCCTGGTGGGCCGCCTGTCGGCGCTGGTGGCCCGTGCCCGCTCGGCCGTGACCGGGGCGCACACCCCCGCCTGGCGGGAGCTCGCCCGCTTCTTCACGGTCTCCTTCCCGGTGGTCGCCTACCGGGCCCGCTACTGGTGGGCGGCCACCTCGGCCGCGTTCCTCCTGGTCACGACGGTCGTCGCCGTCTGGGTGGCCAAGGACCCCGCGGTCCAGTCGGCGATCGCGACGCCCGAGCAGATCACGCGGCTCGTCGAGCACGACTTCGCCGACTACTACTCGGAGAACCCGGCGGCCTCGTTCGCCGGGCAGGTCTGGGTCAACAACGCCTGGGTGTCGATGCAGGTCATCGTCATGTCCGTCCTGCTCGGCCTGCCGATCCCGTACGTCCTCTGGGAGAACGCCCTGAACGTGGCGGTCTCGGCCGGGCTGATGGGCTCGCGCGACAGGCTCGACGTCTTCTTCGGCCTGATCACCCCGCACGGCCTGCTGGAGCTGACCGCGGTGTTCCTGGCCGCGGCCGCCGGCATGCGCCTGGGCTGGACGGTCGTGGACCCGGGCCCGCGCGGGCGCCTGGAGGCCCTGGCCGAACAGGGCAGGGCCGTGATGAGCGTGGCGCTTGGCCTGGTCGTGGTGCTGTTCGTCTCCGGGCTGATCGAGGGCCTGGTCACGCCCTCGGGGCTGCCCACCTGGGTCCGGATCGGCATCGGGGTGGTCGCCGAGGCCCTCTTCCTCGGTTATGTGATCTTCTTCGGCCGCCGGGCGCTGGCCGACCGCGAGACCGGTGACCTGGAACGCGCCCCCGACCTCGCCCCGAGCGCCGGCTGACCTCGTCCTCCCCGCCGGGCGCGGTGGCGCGGACGTCCGCGCCACCGCGC
>NZ_JBFABE010000062.1:0-47447 GCF_040640155.1 Streptosporangium sp. NPDC023615 | reverse complement strand
TGCCGTTGGCGGTGCCCTGTGCGTTGGCGTCCAGGCACTTGTTGCCGTACACCTGCAGTTGCTTGCCCGAGGTCTGCGTCCAGCGCTGGTTGGTGCCGCTGCCGCAGTCCCACAGCTGTGCCTGGGCCCCGTTGGCGGTGCTGTTGCCGGTGACGTCCACGCACCGGTTGGACTGGGCCCCGACGATCTGCGAGCCCTGCTGCGGGGTGCCGCCGGCCGGGGCGTAACCGGCGGCGGCGATGTTGGCCTGTACGGCGTTCTCGGTCTCGGCCGTGGGGTAGCCGGAGGTCAGCACGCCCTCGTAGAAGGTGCCGCGGCCCGAGACGCTGTTGTCGCCGCCGATGCCGAGCAGGATGGCGCCCTCCTTCTTCATCGGGTGGTAGCCGTTGGGGCGCCGTCCGTCGTAGTAGGTCGTCAGGCCGCCCGACTGGGCGTTGCCGCCCCGGATCGCCCAGTGGTTGGGCTCGCCCTTGACGATGGCGGTCACGAAGCGGTGGTTGATGGGCGCGAGGTTGTTGTAGCCCGCGTTCACCCCGGAGAACAGTCCCCACTCCAGGTCGGCCATGATCCAGGGACCGGCTCCGGCGCCGTAGCCCCACTGCTTGTTGGCGCCGAAGTAGACGGTCTCCATGATGGCGCGCTCGTCGGCCAGGCCGTCGGTCTGCGCGTTGCCGTAGTCGAAGCAGCACCACTGGTTGTAGTGCGTGCCGTCGACGACGGCGTAGATGCCCTCGGGCTGGTCGCCGGTGGCCACGCCGTTGGTGTTGTTGTTGCGGTAGCCGGTGCCGGGTTCGATGCGCACGCCGTAGGCCTTCTGGCCGCCGATGGTGATCGGGGCGGCCTTGGCGTCGGCGAGGTTGTCCCATCCGCCGGGACCGGGGCCGGGCCAGTGGCCGGGGGGTGCCTGGGTGAGGCGGTTGTTGCGGCCGGACTGGTCGTAGATGACGGTGATGAGGCAGCTCGTGTTGGCGCAGAACGCGTCCTGGGTGGCGGCGTTGACCACACCGCCCGCGCTCAGCACGCCGATGTCGCGAGTGGTGTTGTCCGAGGAGCGGCGCACCTGGTAGAGCGGGCCGTCGTAGGCGCCGTACAGCGCCCGGGTGGTGCTGTGCGCCGCCACGCACGGTGTCCCGCCCGCGGCGTAGATGTCACACGACTGCGCCGCCGCGGCCTCGGCGGTGCCGCCGCCGGTCAGGCAGGCCGCGGTGATCAACGCGCTCGCGCCGGCCGCGAGCGTCCTTCTCAAGCCTGTGAGGGGCATGATGCCTCCTTCTTGCCTCTTGCCGGACCGCGCCCTGCGGATGTGCGGGGTCGTCTTGCGACTTCCCGAGGGCGCGGCTTGCCGAAGAAACGGATTCCTTACAGATCCCGGTGACCTCCGCCGGTCACCGGGTCAGCTTCTGGCCCACCTCTGGCTGCTCGTGCCGGTGCAGGACCACAGTTGCGCCTTGGTCCCGTTGGCGGTCCCGAAGTTGCTCGCCTCCAGGCACTTGCCCGACTGCACGCCGGTGACGGTGCCGTCGGCGTTGACGTTCCACTGCTGGTTGGTGCCGCCGTTGCAGTCCCAGATGATCACCTGGGTGCCGTTCGCGGTGCCCTGTGCGTTGGCGTCCAGGCACTTGTTGCCGTACACCTGCAGCTGCTTGCCCGAGGTCAGGGTCCACTGCTGGTTGGTGCCGCTGCCGCAGTCCCAGAGCTGGAGCTGGGTGCCGTTGACGGTGGTCGCGTTCGGCACGTCCAGGCACCGACCGGCGTTGACGTTGCGCAGCACCGACGTCGACCCGTTGCCGTTGCCGGGGTCGGAGGAGGGCGGCAGCAGCGTGATGGTGTAGGAGTCGTCGATGGCGGTGTGCGGCAGGTTGACCGTCGCGCCGTTGCCCGACAGGGTCACCACGGAGTTCTGGACGGTGATCGGAGCCGTGACGGCGCCGCCGCCGTTGTAGGGGATGCGCTCGGCGACGACCCTCACCTGGTTGTTCTCCACGATGCCGCTCGTGGCGTCCAGGCGCCGCAGGTCGACGGCGATGTTGCCGGTCGTGGTGCCGCCGCCGACCAGGATCTTGGCCGTCCCGGCGGCCTTGGTGGCGAACGCGTCGTACGAGGCGCTGGGGGTGACGGACACGATCTGGCCGGTCTGCGAGCCGTAGAAGCGGTAGGCCCACCATTCGCCCTTCGGCTGGTACTGGCCCGCCGAGTTGCGGACGAGCAGGTTGCCGAGGTCGTTGTGCAGGTTTCCGCCGCCCGCCCAGTTGGCGCGCAGGCCGTCGGCGCCGGCCCGCTCCAGGCGTGCGATGTACCAGGACCCGTCGGCGGGGTTCTGCTCGTTGGAGGCCCCGTACTCGTTGATCTGGTAGGGCCGCGGGTGCGGGATGCCGCGGGAGTTCAACGTGGTGTCGGCCGCCGCCACGTTGGCCACCGGGTCACCCGGCAGGGAGTGCCAGCTGATGATGTCGGGCACCACGTTGTTGGCCTTGACGTAGTCGAGGTACTGGTTCCAGAAGGCGTGGCCGGTGGACGGCACGCACGCGCAGCTCGGCCCGACGATGAGCTGCGTCGGGAACGCGGCCCGGATGCGCTGGTAGGTGCGCCGCCACAGCTCGAGGTACTGGGACTGGGGCCGGTTCCAGAACAGGGTGATGTTGGGCTCGTTCCACAGGTCCCACTGCACCGGGGCGCCCGTCGCCCGCACGTCGTTGATCAGGCGGGTGAGGAAGTTGTCGTAGTCCGTCCAGTTGCCGTTGTCTCCGGGGAAGCGCGAGATCGGGTAGCCGTCGGCGCCCCAGAGGTCGTGGACGAGCAGGATGAACTCCCCGCCCAGCGACCGGGTGCGCAGCAGCTGGGCGCGGGTGGCGTTCCACCGGCGGTCGTACTTGCCCGACACCCAGCCGCCGGGGCCGTCGAGCTGTGCCCCACCGGCTCGCATGTACCGGAACTTCACGTCGGTGAAGAACCGGTCGGGCGGGCCCGACGCGTTCTCGGTCATGCCGTAGATCCAGCCGGAGGCCCGGTAGGTCGGGGTGCCACCGCCGGCGGAGAAGTCGACGGCGATGGACTGGTCCGCGGCCTGAGCCGGCGTGGCGGACGCCACGACGGGGCCCGCGACGAGTGCGCAGACGGCGAGAAAGGCGGCGATCGCGCGGCGGCTCCGGTGCCGCCTGCCGGGTGCGACGTCCTCACCCGGCTCCTCGGGCGGGTGGGGGCGGGACGGACGGGCCGGGGGCGATGGCGTGAAACGCCACAGTCGGGCTCGGCGGACGATGTCGCCAACGTTCATCGTGGACTCTCCTCACTCGTGAGTGCTGTGCGCACAGGTGAGCGGAATGGCTTCGTGGGGGGTGACGCGAAAACCAGAGCGTCCCACATCGAATCGAATCGGTTCGATTCAATTCGACCGCAGCCTAGATCCCGCTATCAGTGATGTCAACAACGTGTGTCAGGGGATGAACGCGTGGTTTCGAGCGCGACCCGCTCCTCTTTGCGGCGGTCATCGGTCCCGCCGTCGGACGATGTCCGGCGCGGGTGGCGGGAGGGGGGCCGGGGTGAGGAGTGAGTCGTTCCAGGACGAGATGGACATATCCACGATGCATGATAAGAAGGCTTATGCGGAAGTGGCGAAGGTCCTTCGCCCCGCGGGTCGACCCCCTGTCCCCTTCGGCCGGGCAGCCGTCGTCACCAGGAAGCACAACCGCATTACGGGCGGCTCGTCCCCGTCGTCACGGAGGATTCGCGGCCGGTGGAATCGATCACCCTGGCGCGAGATGAGTATGAAACTTTCACCTCCGTCAGGAGACCGCGCCCGCTCGGGACACCCGCGCCCGGAGAACCTGTCCTCGTCCGCCTGCCGGAACGCAGGGCCCGTCGCCGCCGCCGACCGTGCGCGATCACGGCGGCAGGTGCCCGGACGTCAACGCCGCCGGACGGCCGACGGCACCGCGGTGATCGTCTGGGACTGCGACGGCCAGAACAACCAGAAGCGGCGCCTCAACGCCGACGGCACGATCGTCGCGGTCGCGAGCGGCGAGTGCCCGGACGTGTCGAACTACGGCACCGCCAACGGCAGCAAGATCCATATCTGGACCTGTCGCGGTGGCGCCGACCAGAGGTGGAACCGCGTCTGAGGTCTTCCGAGGACGGCGGTCCCACGCTCGCCACGTGCGTCCGGCACGGTGTCCGGCACGGTGTCCGGCACGGGTCCGATCGCCCGCGCCGGACGTCATCACGTGGCTCCGTAGCGGGTTCCGCGGCCAGAAACTGTCGGTGCCTGGCGAGATGATGAGATCATGAACGACGCGCCTCCGAGCACCCTTCTCGCTGATCAGACCGCCTACGCCGAAGCCGTCCAGCTCGCCGTGGACGCCGCCGCGGCCTACTACGGCGACGGCACCTCCGCGCTCGACGACGACGCCTACGACCGGCTGGTCCGGGGCATCCAGGCGTACGAGGCCGAGCACCCCGACGAGGTGCTGCCGACCTCGCCGACGGGCAAGGTCGCCGGTGGCGCGGTGGTCGGCGACGTGCCGCACACGGTGCCGATGCTCAGCCTGGACAACGTCTTCGGCGCCGAGCAGCTGGCCGGCTGGGCCGCGTCGCTGGAGCGCAGGCTGGGCCGGCCGGTCACGGCGTGGAGCGTGGAGCCGAAGCTCGACGGGCTGGCGATCGCGGCGCGCTATCGCGACGGGCGACTGACGCAACTGGTCACCCGGGGCGACGGCACCAAGGGCGAGGACGTCAGCCACGCGATCGGCACCGTCGTGGGGCTGCCCGCCAGGCTGGCCGAGCCGGTCACGGTGGAGCTGCGCGGCGAGGTGATGATGACGGCCGAGCAGTTCGAGGCGGCGTGCCTCAAGCGGCAGGCGCACGACGGCACCACGTTCGCCAACCCGCGCAGCGCCGCCGCGGGCACGCTGCGCGCCCAGGACCGGCCCTACGTGTGCGAGCTGACGTTCTTCGGCTACGGCGCGCTGCCCCACCCCGACGACGTCTCCGAGCGGGCGGCGCGGCTGCGCGAGCTGCCGCACAGTGAGGTCATGGCCTGGGTCGCCGCCCAGGGCGTGCGGACCCCGGCCGTCACCGAGGTCGGCGGGATCGTCGCCACCACCCTGGAGGAGATCCAGGAGCGCGTAGGGCAGATCGCCGCCAGACGGGCCGGCCTGCCCTTCGGCATCGACGGCATCGTGATCAAGTGTGACCTGGCGGCCGACCAGGCGCGGGCCGGTTTCGGCTCGCGCGCGCCCCGGTGGGCGGTCGCCTACAAGCTGCCCGCCACCGAGAAGATCACCAAGCTGGTCGGCGTCGAGTGGAACACCGGCCGCACCGGCATCATCGCCCCGCGCGCGGTGCTGGAGCCGGTCGAGATCGACGGCAGCGTCGTCACCTACGCCACGCTCCACAACGCCTCCGACATCGCCCGCCGCGGCCTGATGCTCGGCGACCACGTGACCGTCTACAAGGCCGGTGACGTCATCCCGCGCGTCGAGGCCCCGGTCGTGCACCTGCGCACCGGCGACGAGCGGCCGATCCCGATCCCCGAGGTCTGCCCGACCTGCGGGGACGCCATCGACGCCTCGCAGGAGCGGTGGCGGTGCGTGCGCGGCCGCGCCTGCCGGATCATCGCCTCCATCGGCTACGCCGCCGGCCGCGACCAGCTCGACATCGAGGGCCTGGCCGAGAACCGCATCCTGCAGATGCTGGAGGCCGGGCTGATCGCCGACTTCGCCGACCTGTTCCTCCTGACCCGCGAGCAGGTGCTGGGGCTGGAGCGGATGGGGGAGACCAGCACCGACAACCTGCTGGCCGCCATCGAGCGGGCCAAGGCCCAGCCGCTCAGCCGTGTGTTCTGCGCGCTGGGCGTGCGCGGCACGGGCCGCTCCATGAGCCGGCGCATCGCCCGGCACTTCGGCAGCATGGACGCCATCCGCGCGGCCGACGCCGAGGCGATCGAGGCGGTCGAGGGCATCGGCCCCAAGAAGGCGCCGGCGGTGGTGGCCGAGCTGGCCGAGCTCGCGCCGCTGATCGACAAGCTGGTGGCGGCCGGGGTCACCATGACCGAGCCCGGCTGGAGGCCGCCCGCCGCCCCCGGCACGAGCACGGGCACGGGCACCGACGCCGACCCCGGCGCACAGGAGGCCCCGGGGGCGGGGGGCGCGTCCGGGCTGCCGCTGGCCGGGATGACCGTCGTGGTCACCGGCGCGATGAGCGGTGCGCTGGAGGCGCTGACCCGCAACCAGATGAACGAGCTGATCGAACGCGCCGGGGGCAAGTCCTCCTCCAGCGTCTCGAAGAGGACCAGCCTGCTGGTGGCCGGGGAGAACGCGGGCTCCAAGCGCGCCAAGGCCGAGACCCTGGGTGTGCGGGTCGTCGGCCCCGAGGAGTTCGCCGGCCTCGTCGGCGAACTCCTCTGATCGGGACCGGAGCCGTGGGGGCGGCGGCCGGAGAGCGGATCGACGGCCATGACCGTCAACGACCGTCAACCGCGGGCTGTTCGGACCACTCATGAGGACATCCGCTCACAGCGGTGACGCTGTGAACTGCCTGCCGGATCACGCCTGCGTCGTGCTGACCCGCTTGAGCACGGGCCGCGGGCCTGTCGCGGCGATCAGTGACCTCGTTCCCGGCCGAGGAAGCACGCCAGGAGTCGCCTGAAGTCGTGCGGGTGCTCGAGCGCCGGCACGTGCCCGCATCGGCCGAGCACGTGCAGACGGACATCGGCCAGGTGTTCGAGCAGGGGCAGGGCTGCCGTCCCCAGCGGGGTGACCCGGTCCTCGGCGCCGTGGACGAGCAGCACGGGCGCGCGGACCCCTGCCAGCGTTCGCGCCGAGAGGGTGAGGTCGTCGGCCCAGCGTGCCCTGGGCGGAGGGAACAACGACGCGAACGCGGCCGCCCCCGCCCGCATCGCGGCCGCGCGGGCGGCGACGGCCGACTCGGTCACGAGCGCCTGGTCGAGGACGAGGCGACTCAACATGTCCCGTGCCCCGAGCGGGCCGGCGGGGGCGGCCCAGACCGCGTCGAGGTCGGCGGACAGCGGCGCCCCGGGGGCGCCCATCGTCGAGACCGCCACGACACGGGTGACCTGCCGGGGACGCGCGGCCGCCAACGCCAGCGCCACGGCACCGCCCATGGAGTGGCCCACCACGGCGTAGCGCTCGGCGCCCAGGGCGTCCATCAGGCCCGCGGCCTGTTCCGTCCACAGCCGGAGCCCACCCCTGGAGCCCGCCGGGATCGGTGTGCGGCCGAACCCCGCCTGGTCGGGAGCCACCAGGTGCCAGGACGTGCCCAGCGCCTGTGCCGTCGTCGCCCAGGCGCCGGATCCGGTCGTGCCGGGTCCGGAGCCGTGCAGCATCAGCACCGCGGGCCCGGCGCCGCCCTCCAGGACATGGACGGGGGAGCCGTCGACCGTGACGGTCCGAAGTGCCGTCACCGGGACGGGTCCGGTGCGCTCATGCCGACGCGGAGCCGACGGACTTCGAGAAGACCTCCATCATCGCCCTGCCGAACTGCGGCATGTCAGGCCATCCCCGGCAGGAGACGAGGTTGCCGTCCACGACGTCGGGAGCGTCGACGACCGTCGCGCCCGCGTTCTCCATGTCACCGGTGATGGGGGGGAAGCACGCCGTCCTCCGGCCCTTCAGCAGCCCGTACACGGCCGGCACCTGCGCGCCGTGGCACACCAGCGCGATCGGGAGGTTGCGCGCGAAGAAGTGCTCGGTGATGCGCCTGACGTCGGCGTCGACCCGGATCCACTCGGGGGCGCGCCCCCCGGGGATGATGAGGGCGTCATAGCGCTCGACGTCGACCTCGGCCCAGGGCACGTCGACCGGCAGCTTTCGGCCGTTCTTCTCCACGTACGCGTCGGAGTTGGGGTCGAACTCGTGGATGACCAGCTGAACGTCACGCATCGTCCGTGACGAGACGTCGACGTCCCAGCCGCCCTCCTGCACGCGGTAGTAGGGATACATGGTGTCGAGCTCCTCGGCGGCGTCGCCGGTCAGGAGCAGCGCTCTGGGCACCTACTTCTCCTCGCATCTGGAGCGGGTGAGGTGGATCGGATCCAATCCGATCCGATTGGGTCAGCATTCCTCGGCCCGGCCCGCCCGTCAAGCCTCCGCCGCCATCCCGTCCGCGCCCTCGGCCTCGTCGAACAGACGCCGGAACCGCTCGCCGGACAGCAGGATGTGCCGGCGCATGGCGTAGGCGGCGGCGTCGGGGTCACGCGCGGCGATCGCGGCCAGAACCTCGTCGTGCTCGGCCATGGCCAGGTGGGTGACCTGGGTGTCGTGGAGAAGCCGGAACAGGTGCACGTGCGTGTGCAGGCGGGCGAGCGCCTCGCGGATGACCTGGTTCCCCGCGCTCAGGGCGACGAGATCGTGAAAGGCGGCGTCGCGCAGCCCGAAGGCGCCATAGGCCAGGGGCCCGTCGCCCCCCTCCAGCTCCGCCATCTCCTCCAGCATCCGTCGCAGACCGGCCACCTGCTCCAGGGACGCGCGTTCGGCGGATCTGCGTGCCGCCGCCGGCTCGAGGAGCAGGCGGATCTCGAGCATGTCCTCGAACTGGTGACGGGTGATCTGGGGGGGAATGCGATAGCCGGCATGGGGCACGCGCACGACCAGGCCCTCGGCCTCCATGCGGTTCAGAGCGTCTCGGATCGGCGTCTGCGAGACCCCCAGCTCCCGCGCCAGGACGTCGATCGTGACGCGGGAGCCGGGCTCGATCCGCAGCGACATCAGCTGTCCGAGCAGCGTGTCGTACACCTCGTCGGCGAGCCGGCCGCGAGATCTTCCCGGTGGCGTCCCGCCCGTCGTGGCCCCGCGGCGCCGCGTGATCACCGCTTCGTCGTCCATCGTGACGTGAGGTCCTTTCCTGCGTCCTGGGGAACCTGCTCAGATCGGTCGCAACGCTACGGGATGTTGACGCCTCCACTCAGATCGTATAGGAAAGGTGACGGATGCCACCCATCCTCACCCATCGCGGAACCGCCCGCCATCGCTCCGCTTCGATCAGTTGGAGCACCCAAGAGCAAGCTCGACGTCCCCTCGATCCGCCCCCGGGCCGCACGAGGACCGAAGGGCTTCCCGACCGCTCGAAGCCCCATCACGTCGCGGCGTACTCGTGACGCCGGTCTGCGGGTCAGCCCCTGCGACAGCCGGCAACACGCCTGAACGACCCGGCGACCGCTCGGCGAAGCACGCAGCAAGGCTCCAGAGGTTCACCCCCCAGAAAGCAGGCAAGAAGATGCGGTATCCGCAGCGAACAGGACGACTGTCCGTTCCCGGTCGGAAGGTGCGGCTGGCGACGGCGGCCATGTTGGTGGCCACGACCATGGCGGCCTGCGGTCAGGACGACGGCGAGAAGGCGAGCGCTCCCAAGGCGCCGGCGACCATCCCGGAGCTCACGAAGGACCCACTGACCCTCAGCTTCATCTGGTTCGACTGGCCCCCCGCCCACGCGCTGGAGGACTTCGCGAACGCGGAGTACACCAAGGAGCGGTCGAACGTGACCATCAAGGTCAACACCGTGCCGAACGCGAACTGGCACGACGCGATGTTCACCCAGTTCGCGGCGCACAAGACCGACTTCGACATCGCGATCCTGGACTCGCAGCACATCGGCGAGGCCGTGACGAACGGCAACATCCTCGACCTCACCGACTTCGTCAAGAAGAACATCGACGTCAAGGCCTACAACCCGTACCTCCTGGCGGCCTACGGCCAGTACCCCCAGGCCGAGACCGGCAAGCGCGACGAGAACGCCAGCCTGTACGGACTGCCGCTGCTCGGCGACACCTGGACGATGATCTACCGCAAGGACCTGATCGGCGACAAGCCGCCGCAGACCTGGGACGAGATGATCTCGGCCGCCGAGAAGTGCCAGGCGGACAACCCCGGTGTCAGCGGGCTGGCCTTCCACCAGGCCAACGGCTCCGACGCCGCCGCCGTGACCTACAACACGGTCAACGGCGTCTACGGCGGCAACCTCTGGGACCCCAAGACGCGCAAGATCGACGGTGTCATCAACGACGCCGCGGGCCAGGAGGCGATGGACGTCCTGGTCAACAAGATGAAGCCGCTGACCGCCAAGGGCTCCGGCAACTGGTTCATCGACGAGGTGAACGCGGCGGTCGCCCAGGGCAAGGCGTGCATCGCGTTCAACTGGATCGCCGCGAGCGGCGGCCTGCTCGACCCCAAGCAGTCGACGCTCGGCACCACGCGGGAGCAGATCCTCGACAAGCTGGGTTTCGCCACCCTGCCGAGCCAGAAGACGAACCTGGTGCCTCTCGGCGGCATGGGGATGCACGTGTCGGCCTACTCCTCCGCGGAGAAGCAGGCCGAGGCCCTGAACTTCATGAAGTGGTTCGAGCGGGCCGACGTCCAGAAGAAGTGGGCCGCCGCCGGTGGCGTGCCGTCGCGTACGGACGCCCTGGAGTCGCCCGAGTTCCTCAACGCCGGGCCGTTCAACCAGGTGTACGCCGACTCGGTCTCGCGGATGCGGGACATGTGGAACGTCCCCGAGTACGCGCGCCTCGTCGACATCGAGAACACCAACGTGAACGCGGCCCTCAACGGCGCGAAGACGCCGAAGGAGGCGCTCGACGCCATCGCCAAGGAGCAGCAGGGCGTGCTCGACTCCGGCAACCGCAAGGGCGGCGGCGGACTGTGAGTGACCCCGCCCCTCTGACGACCGAACACCCCGGGCGGGCGGCGTCCGCGACGCCGCCCGCGCCGGGCCGGTCCCGCCGGCTGAGCGACCGCGGGCTCGCCGTGGCCTTCATCTCCCCCGCGCTGCTGCTGTTGCTCGCGATGTCGGTGTTCCCGTTGCTGTGGGCGTTGTACCTGTCCTTCACCGACTACTCGGCCACCCGCGGGGGACCGGCCCATTTCGTCTGGTTCGAGAACTACACCGCCATCCTGACGTCGCCGCAGGTCCACCTGAGGGCCCTGACGACGTTGATCTACGTGGTCGGCGCGGTCACCCTGCAGACCGTGCTCGGTTTCACCATCGCCTACCTGATCTCACGGCGCACGCACGGGCGAGGACTGCTGACCACCCTTTTCCTGGTTCCGATGATGCTGTCGCAGGTCGTGGTCGGGCTGTTCTGGCGGTTCATGCTCGACGCGCAGTTCGGCGTGATCAACAGCATGCTCGGCTCGCTCGGCCTGGAGCCGGTGGAGTGGCTCACCCGGCAGCGGACGGCACTGATCTCCCTGATCGTGGTCGACACCTGGCAATGGACGCCGTTCATCATGCTCATCGCACTCGCGGGCCTCACCGCGGTCCCCAAGTACCTGTACGAGGCCGCCTCGATCGACCGGGCGTCCGAGTGGTTCCGGTTCCGCACCATCACCCTTCCGCTGGTGTGGCCGCTGCTCCTCATCGCCGTGTTGTTCAGGGCCATCGAGGCCTTCCGGCTGTTCGACCTCGTCTACATCCTCACCAGCGGAGGCCCGGGGGTCTCCACAGAGACGCTGTCGTTCCACGTCTACAAGGTCGCGTTCCTGGGCTTCAACACCGGAACCGCCTCGGCGTACGGGATCCTCATGGTCGGAGTCGTCATCGTCCTCACGCAGCTCTACCTGCGCTACCTGAACAAGCTCAAGGAGGACTGATGGCCCTCTCCGTCGACGAGGCCGTGTCCCCGGGCCCTGTCCGGGACCGCACGCCCCCCGCGCGCCGCCTGGGCGGCCGGGGCCGTGCCGTGCTGGAGGTCGCGCTGCTGACCGTGCTGGCCGTCGTGATGCTCTTCCCGGTGCTGTGGATGATCGAGACGTCCCTCAAGGAGAACCGGGACGTCTACGCCATCCCGGCCAAGTTCTTCGACTTCAAGGTCACCCTGGACCATTTCAAGGACGTGTTCGTCGCCTCCGGCGGTGGCCGTTCCACCTTGTCCGCCGCGTTCCTCAACTCCGTCGTGGTCGCCGGGGTCTCCACGGCGCTGGCCACCGTGCTGGGGGTCCCGGCGGCCTGGGCCTACTCACGCTTCGCCCTGAAGGCCAAGAAGGACCAGCTGTTCTTCGTCCTGTCCACCCGCTTCATGCCGCCCGTGGTGGTCGTCATCCCGATCTTCCTCATGTACCGCCAGGTCGGGCTCATCGACACCAAGCTCGGCCTGATCCTCATCTACACCGCGTTCAACGTCCCGTTCACGATCTGGATGATGAAGGGGTTCGTCGACGAGGTGCCCGCCGAGTACGAGGACGCCGCCATGCTCGACGGCTACACCCGCCTGCAGGCGTTCTGGAGATTCACCCTTCCCCTGCTCCTGCCCGGTATCGCCGCGACGGCGGTCTTCGCGCTCATCTTCTCGTGGAACGAGTTCGTGTTCGCCATCTTCCTCACCTCCAGCGACAGTGTGCGGACGGCCCCGCCCGCCATCGCCGGCCTCATCGGCGGAACCACCGTGGACTGGGGTCTCGTGGCCGCCGCCTCCGTGGTGTTCGCCCTGCCGGTGCTCGTCTTCGCCTACCTGGTGCGCAGGCACCTCGTCGCCGGCGTGACGCTCGGGGCGGTGCGACGCTGATGGCGGGCATCGAGGTGACCGCCCTGCACAAGCGCTACCCGGACGGGACGGTCGCGGTCGAGCACGTGGACCTGTCCATCGGCGACGGCGAGCTGTTCGTGATGCTCGGCCCCTCGGGGTGCGGCAAGACGACCACGCTGCGGGCCGTGGCCGGCCTGGAGAGGCAGACCACGGGCGACATCCGCATCGGCGACACGCTGGTCAACGACCTGCCGCCGGCCGAGCGCGACATCGCCATGGTGTTCCAGTTCTACGCTCTCTACCCGCACCTGAGAACCCGCGACAACCTGGCGTTCCCGCTGCGGGCCGAGGGACTGCCCAAGCAGGAGGTGCTCGAGCGGGTCGACGAGGCCGCCCGGCTGATGCGGCTCGGTCCGCTCCTGGACCGGCGGCCGCACCGGCTGTCCGGCGGGGAGCAGCAGCGCGTCGCGCTCGCCCGCGCCCTGGTGCGACGACCGCGCGCGTTCCTCATGGACGAACCCCTCACCAACCTGGACGCGGAGCTGAGGGCGGACATGCGCACGGAGATCAAGCACCTGCAGGGGGAGCTGGGGACGACGATGGTCTACGTCACCCACGACCAGGTCGAGGCGATGTCGCTCGGTCACAGGATCGCCATCCTCAACAGGGGCCGCGTCGAGCAGATCGGCACGCCGCTGGAGGTCTACGACCGTCCGGCGAGTCTTTTCTGCGCCGCGTTCATCGGCTCCCCGCCGATGAACCTGATCGAGGTGGAGGTGGCCGACGGGAGGCTGCGCGGTCAGGGTGGACTGGTCCTCACGCCACCGCCGGGCCTGCCGGGCGACCGTCGCCTGGTCGCGGGCGTCCGGCCGGAGGCGCTGGAGGTCACGGAACCGGGGGCGGAACGTTCGGTCCCGGCCCGCGTGGTATCGGCGGAGTGGCTGGGAGACGAAATGATCTACGTGGTCGACCACGGCGGCCGGCGCGACGTACGGGTCCGGATGCCACCCACCGTCCGTTTCGCCGCCGACGCGCCGGTCGGGTTGCGGCACACCGGCGGGCCCCCGCCGGTCTACGACGTGAGCACGGAAGAGCTGGTGGCCTGATGGGAACCGTGGCCGCGCACGGATTGTGCAAGTCCTTCGGTAAGGTCCAGGCCCTGGACGGGGTGACGCTGGACGTGCCGGACGGCTCGTTCTTCGTCGTGCTCGGGCCCTCCGGGGCAGGCAAGACGACGACCCTGCGAGCGATCGCCGGCCTTGAGAGGCTCGACGCCGGGTCGGTGCGTCTGGACGGGCGGGACGCGACCGGTGACACCCCGGCCGCACGCGACCTGGCCATGGTCTTCCAGAGCTACGCCCTCTACCCGCGGCACACGGCGTACGAGAACATCGCCTCGCCGCTGCGGGCACGCCGCTGTTCCTCGAGCGAGATCGCCGCCGCCGTCGAGCGGATGTCGAGCCTGCTGCACATCGAACGTCTGCTCCAGCGTCGTCCCGCGCAGTTGTCGGGCGGTGAGATGCAGCGTGTCGCCCTGGCCCGGGCGCTGGTCCGCAGCCCGCGCGCGTTCCTCATGGACGAGCCGCTGACGAACCTCGACCTCAAGCTCCGCGTCGAGATGCGCACCGAGCTCACCCGCATCCACCGCAGCCTCGGGGGGACCTTCGTCTACGTGACCAACGACCAGGTCGAGGCCCTGTCCATGGCCGACCGGGTCGCGGTCCTCAAGGAGGGGAAGGTGCAACAGGTCGGAACGCCGGCCGAGGTGTACGAGCGTCCGGCCAACCAGTGGGTCGCGGGCTTCGTCGGGAGCCCGCCGATCAGCCTGCTCGCCTGCCACGCCGAGGGAGATCGTCTGGTCGGGGAGGAGGGCTGGACGCTGCCGCGGCCCCGCTGGACCACGGCCGAGGACGGTCGTCCGCTGCTGCTGGGCCTGCGCGCGGAGGACCTGTCCGTCGAGCGGCGCGGGGAGGCGTCGTTGCCGGGTGAGCTCTACGGCCTTGAGCCGCTCGGTGACCGGACGGTGGTCGACGTCCAGGTGGGGACGAAGATCCTCAAGGTCAAGGCACGACCCACCGTCACCGGTACGCCGGGCGAGCGGCTGCTCGTCACGGTCGACCTGGACCGAGCGCACCTGTTCGACGCGGGCACCGGGCTGGCGCTGTCCGAGGCCGGGAGGTAACCGCGCGGGGCGGCGACGTCGGCACGCGCCCGCACGTGGCGACCGAGCCCCGGCGGACCGTCACCGGTGAGCGCGGCCTGACGACGCCGGAACGACCGTGGCCCCAGAGGGCGATCGGTGGCGCGGGGCGTCGCCCCACGGCCACGGCCACGGCCACGCTCGACCCGCTCGGCGACCCCGACACTCCGACCCCGACACCCCGACACCCCGACCCCGACAGGGCCGTGTGACCCCTTCGGCGACGCGCGTGGCGCGATCACCGAGGTCACGCCGGACATCACCGAGAACATCACAGGAGGCGACGCGATGAGTGACCCGATGAACGTCCTGGCCCCCGAGCACCGGCGGCTCCGGATCGGCGACGCCTGGCGCGACGCCGCCGGCGGAGCCACCTTCGCCGTCGAGGACCCGGCCACCGGCGAGACCGTCGCCGAGGTGGCGGACGCCGGCGTCGCCGACGGGCTCGCCGCCCTGGACGCGGCGAGCAAGGCGATGGCGGAGTGGGCGGCGACCCCGCCGCGAAAACGGGCGGAGCTGCTGACCGCGACGTACCGGGCACTGACCGGGCGGTCCGAGGAGGTCGCCCGGCTGATAACGCTCGAGATGGGCAAGCCGCTCGCCGAGGCTCGGGCAGAGGTGGTCTACGGCGCCGAGTTCTTCCGCTGGTTCGCCGAGGAGGCGGTGCGCGTCGAGGGGCGCTACAACACCGCTCCCGCCGGTGGATATCGCATCCTCACCGTGCCGAAGCCGGTCGGACCGTGCGTCTTCGTGACGCCCTGGAACTTCCCGTTGGCCATGGGCGCCCGCAAGATCGCTCCTGCGCTGGCGGCGGGCTGCACGACGATCACCAAGCCGGCGGCGCAGACGCCGCTCACCATGCTGTTCCTGGCCCGCGTCATGGAGGAGGCCGGCGTTCCCCCGGGCGTCGTCAACGTCGTGACGACCAGGCGTGCCGGCGAGGTGGTCTCGGCGCTGCTGGCCGACCGCCGCACCCGCAAGCTCTCGTTCACCGGGTCGACCGAGGTCGGGCGCGTGCTGCTACGACAGGCGGCGGACAACGTGCTGCGCACCTCCATGGAACTGGGCGGCAACGCGGCCTTGATCGTGTGTGCCGACGCGGACCTGGACGTCGCGCTCGGCGGCGCCATGGTGGCCAAGATGCGCAACATCGGGGAGTCCTGCATCGCGGCCAACCGGATCTACGTCGAGGAGCCGGTGCGCGAGGAGTTCACGGCGCGCTTCGCCGAGCGGATGGGCGCGCTCTCGATGGGTCATGGTCTCGACGACGGCGTGAACGTCGGGGCGTTGATCGACGAGGCCTCGGTCGCCAGGATCGACGAGCTCGTCGCCGACGCGGTCGATCGCGGCGCCCGTGTCGTGGTGGGCGGCGAGCGTCCGGACGGGCCGGGCCACTTCTACCCGCCCACGGTCCTCGTCGACGTGCCCGAGGACGCGCGGATGCTGAAGGCGGAGATCTTCGGCCCGGTGGCGCCCATCATCTCGTTCACGTCCGACGACGAGGTGATGGCGAAGGCCAACGACACCGAGCACGGCCTGGTCGGATACGTCTTCACCCGTGACCTCCGGCGGGCGCTCCGGTTCACCGAGGGGCTGGAGACGGGGATGGTCGGCGTCAACCGTGGCCTGATCTCGGACCCGTCGGCCCCGTTCGGAGGCGTGAAGCAGTCCGGGATCGGCAAGGAGGGCTCGCACGAGGGCATCCTCGAGTACCTCGACGTCACCTACGCGGCGATCGACCTACCGTGACCGGCCCGCCGCTCCGGGTGCCCGCCGAGGATCACCGCGCCCCGTGCGCGCATGACCTGACCGGCCTCCACCCGTGGGGCGGGACCCTCGGCCCGACCGGCCCGACCGGCCCGCCCACCGAGGGCGAGGTCCTCATCGTGACGGACCCGGGGGCGCCCGGGCACGACCGGGTCCGGGAGCCCGGCGCGCGCCCGCGCCACCCCGCGGCCGGCCTTGCCGGTGCCGTCCCGGTCTCGCAGGTGACCTGGACGCCCGCCCCGCACATCACCGCCGACGTTCCGGAGAGGCACCGACATGCTTGAGACCGTCCGCGGACCACGCCAGTTGATAGTGGGCGAAGGGGTCGCGCAGAACATCCCACGAGTGGTGGCCGAGTGTGGCTCGCGAGTCCTCATCGTGACCGACCGGGTTCTTCTGGGGCAGCCGGGCGTGGCCGGGATCGTGGCCGCGGTGCGGGAGAAGGTCGCGGTCGCCGGGGTGTTCGCCGACGCGACCCCGGACGTGCCACTCGCCGATGTCGCCCTGGCCGTCTCGGTCGCCGCGGAGGTGGACGCCGACGTGATCCTCGCCATCGGGGGTGGCACGGTGATCGACCTCGCCAAGATCGTCGGCGTCATCCGGTGCCACGGTGGGACGCCGCGCGACTTCTACGGCGAGTCGAAGGTGCCCGGGCCGACGATTCCCCTCGTCGCGGTCCCGACGACCTCGGGCACCGGCTCCGAGCTCACGCCCGTCTCGGTGCTGACCGACCCGGACCGCGAGCTGAAGGTGGGGGTCTCCAGCGTCCACATCGTGCCCGACTTCGCCATCGTCGACCCCGAGCTCACCTATACCTGTCCCGCGACCGTCACCGCCCACTCCGGCATCGACGCGTTCTGTCACGCGGTGGAGAGCTACACCGCGCGACCCCGGGCCCACGGACCGCGCGACCCGGTGGAGCAGGTCTTCCTCGGCCGCAACCCGATCACCGATCACTACGCGCTCCTGGCCGCGGAGCGGATCGCCCGCAGCCTGCCCCGTGCCGTCAGGGACGGAGGCGACAAGGACGCGCGCGCGGACATGTCCTATGGGTCCATGCTGGCCGGGCTCGCGTTCTCCCACGCGGGCAACGCGGCTCCGCACGCCCTCCAGTACCCCATCGGCGCGGCCACCCACACGCCGCACGGCCTGGGCGTCGGGCTGCTGCTGCCCTACGCGCTGGACGCGGCCAGGGACGCCATCGGCGACCGGCTGGCCGTCCTCGCCGGGGTGTGCGGGCTCGACGTGACCGGCGCCTCGGAGGCCGAGGCCGCGGACACGTTCCTCACCTGGCTCGACGGGCTCCTCGCCGACATCGGCATCCCCGCCACCTTGGCGGACATCGGCGTGGCACGCGCCGACCTCCCGCGCTTCGCGGAGATGGCCGGTGGCGTCACCCGCCTGATCCAGAACCATCCAGGCCCGACCGACACCGCCAGCCTGACCGCGATCCTCGAGGCGGCCTGGGCCGGGGACCGGGCCCGACGCGTCCTGACTCCGGAGCAGGGACGGTGACGGGCCTTTCACATGACGACGAAGCGGGCCAAGGCCGAGGCTCTCGGCGTACGCGTCGTCACCCTCACGGCGCCGGGTGTGACACCCGCCCCGAAGGAGGCTGATCTGATGTCAGCCTCCTCGTCGGACTCGTCCTTCCTCTGGAGGCGGGCGTAAGGGTCTACCAGGGGGCGCGTGCCCAGCCGAGCGGGGCCTGGAAGTAGGAGACCGAAACGATGCCGATGCCCCCGCCGGTGCTGGTGGAGACGATCCGGCCGTTGCCCAGGCTCACGGCCACGTGCCCGGCCGAACTGGTGTTGTAGAAGACGAGCGCGCCCCGCGGGGCGGCCGTGTACGGTTGCTGCTTCGACCGCGCGTTCCAGTTGTCGACGGCACGGTTGTAGTGGGGGCTGACGTACCCGAAGGCGGTTTCGACGGCCTTCTCGCACCAGCCGTCCAGGTCCGTGCGCCCGAGGTTGTCGTGGAACCACTGGATGGCCCGCTCGCCGGCGTCCTTGCTCGCCCACACCGGGCCGCCGCCGTACATGACGAGATTGCCGTCGGTCTGGAGCTGGAGGCGGGTGCCGCCCCGGCCCGAGGTGTTGGTGGAGAAGATGACGCCGGAGTCGGCGTAGATGACGAGGTTCCCGTCGGACTGCATCACGAGCCGGGGGTTGGATCCGCGCGTGTTGCTGGACCAGATCGGGCCGTTCGGGCCGTAGACGACGAAATTGCCGTCGCTCTGCATGCGAGCCTCGTAAATCCCGCCCGGGGAGAACAACGCCTGGTTCTGGGCGCCGTGGAGGGTCTCGTTGGAGGCTCCGTACAGGGTGTCGCCTCCGGCCGCGGCCTGGGCGGGCGCGACACCGGCGGTGAGGGCCGACGATACGAGCACGAGCGCGGTACCGGTGGTGGCCAGGAAGTGGCGTAAGCGGCGCAGGGGAATGCGCATCGGTATTTCCTCCTGATCGGGGTCATGTTTCCGGAGACCCGTTTCGCGGGCCTCGGCAGAAGTAAAGGACCGGGTACGCAGGAGCCACAGTGCATCCCCGCACCCTGGTGCCCGGACGAGCGAACCTCGACGTCCGCGGCGTCCGCGCGGCGGGGGAACCGCCTTTCGTGAAGTGCCGCGGCCGATGATCGCGGAGGTCGTGTGCCATGACATGAGAATTTCTTACGTACGTGGGGACATCATGGAAAGGCGCGAAGGGACATGGACGGATTCCTCGGGCGGAAAGGCCGCGTGGCACTCCTGGAACATCCTCCGGGCCGCGTCGCGGGATTGACGCGCGACCGTCCGGCATCGCCGCCGCGCGCCGGGAGGAAAGCGTTGATCACTTTCATCGGCGCCCTTAACTATTGCCCGCAAGACGTTATTATCTGAAGTTCAGGAATAACCTGCGAATGTTGCGGCGATCATTGAATTCCGATTTCCGGCGAGGCAGGTGACCGAGGGGTCACCCGAGCAGGCGGGTACCGAACATGACTGATGCGCGGACCATCGGGTCGTCGGGGCCGGACGGCACGGTCCTCGTGGCGTTCATGGGCCGGCAGTGGCGGGCCTGTCCCGGACAGTCGCTGACCGTGGGCCGCAGCGCCACCTGCGACGTGCGCCTTCCCGACGACGAGCACCTGTCCCGCCGGGCGGGTTCGCTGACCGTCCTCGACGACTGCGTCCTGATACGCAATGACTCGCGGCGCAAGCCGCTCGTCGTCCGGCCGCCGGCCGGTGAGGATCGTGTCGTCGAGCCGGGGGCGGCCACGACGTCCCTGCCGTTTCCGATCTTCTCCGTCGTCTTCGCGGGCCGCGGCGGGACGGTGGTGACGGTGAGCGTGGACGCCCGGTCGGTGACGCCGAGCGAGGATCGGCGCGCGGGCGGATCGCCGACGTGTTCCCCCAGGACCGTCGCACCGCCGCTCGCGCTGACCCGTTCGCAGCGGATCATGCTGGCCGCGCTGTGCGAGCCACTGCTGATGGAGACCGGTCCGCGAGCCGTTCCCGCGACGTACGCGCAGATCGGCAGGCGGCTGCGACGGCAGCCGGGGTACGTCCGCAATGTGCTCAAGGCGCTGCGAGAGAGCCTGTCCGGCCATGGCGTCCCGGGTTTGACGGCGGACGACGACGGTGCCGCGCACGACGACTTCCGGTGGGCGCTGGCACGCTGGGCCGTGCGCACCGGCACCGTCACGACCGAGGAACTGGAGGAGCTGCCGTGCGCCTCGAAGGGCGGACGGGAATGACGGACCCCGGCGACCACGGTTCGCCGCCGGACCACGAGCCGGTCACGCGCGGCGGGCCCGATCTCCCGCCCCCCGCGTCCGTGACCGGCCGGGACGGCGAGCCGGCCGGAGCGGCGGGCTCGCCGGAACCGAACGGCCTGTTCGTGGGTCCCGCGGACGCGCCCGACCGGTACGAGCTCCTCGGCCACGGGATGTCCGGTGGCGAGGGGACCACCTGGAAGGCCCGCTACCGGGGCGACCTGGCCGCACCGCTTCCCCTGGCGATCAAACTGCTCGACCCGCCCCGGGACGCCGGACCCGAGCGGCCCTCGGCGCGTGACCGGCGACGATGGCAGGACCAGGCGGTGCTCCTGCGGCATCTCGACCTGGAGCACCTGGTGCGGCTCGACGAGGTCTTCCTCGGCGCGCCGCCCCATCTCCGGGGTACCGCGCGGCCGGACGCCGGAACCATGGCGTACCTGGTGATGGAGTGGGTGGAGGGGCCGACCCTCCAGGCCCTGCTGGGCGGTGTCCGGGCCACCCGGGCGACGATCCGGGAGCGCCTGGAACACGTGGCGCACGTCTGCGAGGCGCTCGCCAGCCTCGCGTCGATGACCCGCTCCGGCGGCAACCCGAGCCTGCACCGGGACGTGAAGCCGACAAACTGCATCGTGCACGCCGTACGCGGTGTGGTGCTGATCGACGTGAGCACCCTGCGCCTGATCGACGACGGCCACGACTCCGCCGGCCGGCACACCCCCGCCTACACCTCGCCCGAGGTGCTGGCCGCGCCGCACCTGCCGCGCTCGGTGGCGGCGGACGTCTACTCGCTCGGCGCGCTGGCCTTCTTCTGCCTCACCGGGCAGGACCCTCCCGCCGCGGACACCCCCGGCGCCGCCGGGTACATCGCCGGGGAGTTGCGTGCCGTGGCCGAGGAGGCGGGGGTGGGGGACCCCGGCCGTCTCACCTCTCACCTGCTGACCACCTTGGACGCTCAGGCCGCCCGGCGTCCGAAGGACCTGCGGAACTGGGCACGCGACCTGCGGGAGGCGGCGTCACCCGGGAGCGACCGGGCCGCGGCCGGTGCCGGTGAGGCGGCCGGTGCCGCGGGCGGCCACGGCGGGCGGCCACGTCACCCCCGCCGGCGGACGACCAGGCCGGCCTTGTCGGCACTGGCCGTCATCGTGGCCGCGAGCGTGGTCGTCCTGCCGCGCCTGATCGCGGCTCCGGACGGCTCGGACACACGGGAAGGACGGCAGCCGCCCACCGCCTCGTCCGCGACCGCCGGTGTGACGCCTCCCGGGGCGGCGAGTCCGGCGGGCGACGCCACCACGGCCACCGGGACCATCACCTCACCCGTCGACGGCGCGGACGTCAAGGCCTGCGCCTACTTCTCGGGCACCTCGTCGCTCCCGCCGGAGACCACGTTGCTCCTGGTGGTACAGAACGTCGACAACGGGGACCTCGCCAGGTACGTTCAGGTCGTATTCGACTACGATCGGCCCGCCGCTCTTCCCGCGTGGCGAGGAGCGCAGTATTTCGGTGGCAAACGCCATGGAATCGATCAGGATTACCAGGTCGATCTGATCGCGGTGGATCTCGAAGCCGCCCGGCGCGACCACGAATCCGGCGCCGCGACCAACGACGCGCTGGTGAGTTCCGGAGAACTGCTGGCCAGCGTGCGCGTGCACCGAATCGCCGGTACGGTGCCGAACGCCTGCGTCGGCCCGCCCGGCGGGTAGCCGGCGGTGGAGCGGGCACTCGCGTGCCGTGGGCGCGTCGACCGGCCCGCGGGGCCGGGGAACCCTCCCGGGGATCCGGGTGAACCGGCCGTGCGCCGGGCACGGCCGGGCATCCCGCCCGGCGGCCGGAGACAGTGCACCCCCGCACTGTCGGTCCTGCCGCCCCCCGGCGTCTCATTGCAGGCGTGAAATCACCGACATCACGTCAGGAGCCCGCATGAGGTACTCCCGTTTCCGGCGGAGCCTGGCGGCCGCCGGCGTCGCCGTGCTGGCGGCGGCCCTGCTCGTCCTGCCCGCGCATCCCGTGACCGCGCTCGCCAACGCGTGCGGCAATCCGGTGCTGGCCTCCAACCTCAACGGCTGGGGCTCCATGGACGGCGGCTGGGTCACCCGCGACCCCGTCGGCGACCTCGCCGGTGCGAGCTGGGCGTTCGACACCGGGGGCCGCGAGTTCTACATGCCGCAGGTGGGGGTGACCGCCGGTCAGACCTGGACGTTCTCCGCGCAGGACCGGGTGGTGTACGGCTCCGGCACCGCCCGGATCGTCGTGGAGTGGTACAACTCCGCCGGTCAGTACATGACCGAACAGCACGGACCGCTCGTCAGCCTGCCGGCGTCCACCTCGACCGGCGGAACCTGGACGCCGGTGTCGGCCACCTTCACCGCCCCGGCCGGGGCGACTTCCGCACACGTGCTGCAGGTGGGTGACTTCGGCTCCGCGACGGGCACCAACTTCAAGGCCACCAGGTGCGACTATCAGCTCGGCGCGGTGGCGCCGAGCGACCAGGCCGCGGTCCGCCACGGCTGGGGCACCCCCGTGCCCGGCCAGTCCGACGAGTACAACGGGACGGCGGTCGACCTCACCAAGTGGGGGCTGTTCGGCGCCGATCCCGGCCAGACGACCGGGTGTTCGGCCGGTTACAACGGCCACGGCCAGCGATGCGCGTCGCAGACCACGCAAGGCGGTGGGTACCTGTCGGTCACCGGCACCGCCGACGGCAGGACCGGCGGCCTGTACAGCCGGATGCGGCACTTCAGGTACGGCCGGGTCGAGGTGCGGGAACGCGCGGTCCCGCTCACCGACAACGGCGGGCGCGCCTACCACGCCGTGCCGCTGCTGTGGCCGGAGAACGACGCCGACTACGTCAACGCGGAGATCGACTTCGCGGAACGCGACGTGGCCTCGTCCGCCGTGTACCTCTTCGTCCACCACGGCGGGACCCAGACCCACTGTTCGATCACCGTGGACTCGACGCAGTTCCACAACTACGCCGTCGACTGGCAGCCGAGCTCGGTGAAGTGGTACGTCGACGGCAACCTGGTCTGCACGGTCAACGCCTCGATCGATCGCTACAACTCCACCAACGGCGGCGCCCAGATGGACATGTTCCCCCCCTCGGGGACCCTGATGCGCCCGGCCCGCCAGGACGTCGACTGGATCCGCATGTACCCGAACGCCCACACCCAGTACCGCTGACCCGAGGTGCCCGCGGTCCGCGGGCGCCTCGGGGCACCCGGGGCCGAGGGCCCCGGGTGCCCGCGGTCCGGTGGGGAAGGTCACCGAACCGGGACGGGGAAGACGTGGAGCGCCGGCCGTACCCGGCAGCGGGCCCGGAGGGCCGGCCGGCGCGTCCCCTACAGGAACCTCCAGAGGTTGTTGTTCGAGCCGTTGTCGTCGGAGAGCACGACCTGCGCGCCCTGGGCGGTGCCCGACAGACCGAGGACCCGGCCGCCGTTGGCGCACTGGATGCGGAAGGTGGCGTTGCCTCCGTGGCGCAGCCGCCAGCGGTGGTCGCTGGTGCCGTTGTCGGCCCACTGCATGACCCGGGAGCCCGCCGCGGTGGCGGCGTTCTCCACCCCCAGCACCTTCTGGCTGTTGGAGTTGCGCAGGCGCAGGTAACCGCCGGTGTCGACGACGGCCGTCCAGAGGTGGTCGGCGGTGCCGGTGTCCCCCCACTGGACGACGAGCCCGCCGTCGGCGGTGGACATGTTGGTCACCCCGAGCACCATGCCGGTCGCCACGTTCTGGATGCGGCGCGCCCCGTTGGGCACGAACCGCCACTGGTTGTCGGCCGAGCCGTTGTCGGGGTCCTGCACCGCCTGGGCGCCGTTGGCGGTCGAGCCGTTCTGGGTGCCCAGCAGCTTCGAGCTGTTGACGTTGCGGATCTTGACCGAGCCGTCGCCGACGTCGGTGACCGTCCACCGGTGGTCGGCGGTGCCGTTGTCGGCCCACTGCATGACCCGGGCGTTGTCGGCCGTCGACATGTTCTCGACGCCCAGCACCTTGCCGCTGTTGACGTTGCGGAACCGCAGGGCGTTGCCGTCCACGATCGGCACCCAGTCGTGGTCGGTGCTGCCGTTGTCGGTCCACTGCAACGCCAGGCCGCCGTCCGCGGTCGACATGTTCTGGATGCCGAGCGCCAGCCCACTGGCGGCGTTGATCAGCCGGAAGCTCGCCGTGCCGCCCCCGTTGCCCTGCCCGGTGGCGTTCCAGTAGACGACGTAGTTGTGGTTGGCGGCGTCGTAGAACGGGCCCAGGTTCACCGTCGCCCCGTTGGCCGTGGCCGTGAACGCCAGCGCCGAGGTGCTGGTCCGGGTGATCGTCGATGGGGTCAGCGTCGGCGTCGACGACAGGGAGGTGTTGCCGTAGTTGCCCGACAGCACGACCGGGCCGTAGGTGACGGCCTGGATGTTCGGGTTGTCGTTGGCGGCCTTCAGGATCACCCGCATCGGGAGCTTCACGGTGACCGTGTCGCCCGACGTCCAGGACCGGGTGATCGAGGCGTAGGTGCCCGGGGTGGTGGCGATGTCCTGCTGGACGTCGTTGACGCTGATCGTCGCGCCCTGGGTCCAGGCCGGGATGCGGACCTGCATCGTCCACGACCCGCTCACGTTCCCGGTGACCTGCAGCGACGTGGTGTCGCTCACCGGGTACGACGTCGTCTGGGTGACCGTGATGCCGCGCTGGGACCAGTCGAGAGTGGAGGGCGCGAACAGGTTCACGAACAGCGTGGTGCCGTTGTGGAAGTAGATCGAGTCCATCAGCTTGGTGTTGGTCTCGATGCCGGTGCCCTGGCAGCACCACATCGAGTTGTAGTCGGTGCTCCACGTGCCGCCGCCCCAGGCCGGGCCGACGCCCCTTCTCCCGCCGGGGTTGAGCGGGGTGAAGTAGGTGACGTGCCCCCGGCTGTCGGCCGGGTTCTGCTGGCCGATCAGGTGGTTCATCAGGGCGTTCTCGTAGTAGTCGAAGTAGTCGGCCCGGTTCGGCGACAGCGTCCACAGCTCGCGGGTGAGCTTGAGCATGTTGTAGGTGTTGCAGGCCTCGCCGGTGTCCCTGGCCAGGTGCGCGGCGATGGCGTTGGGGGCGCGGAAGTGCTCGGCCTGACTGTTGGAGCCGTTGACGTAGCTGTGGGCGTTGACCGTGATGGCCCAGGCGTTGGCGGCGATGTCGCGGTAGCGGGTGGTCCCGGTCGCCTTGTACTCGCGCGCGGCGCCGATCCACTTGGGCACCTGCGTGTTGGCGTGCTTGCCGTTGAGCTGGTCCTGGTTGGAGGCCAGCGGGTCGAAGATCGCGGCGTGGTCGAAGCGCCGGGCGACCGTCAGCCAGCGGGAGTCCCCGGTCATCTGGTACAGGTCGGTGAGCACGGCGTTCATGCCGCCGAACTCGGTGCCCAGCATGGCCTGCATCTGGCCGGAGGACAGGCGGCCGGTGCGGGTGTCCACCCACCCGGCGAGGGCCAGCAGCACGCTCCTGGCCTGGGTGTTGCCGATGTGCCGCCACACGTCCAGCAGCCCGGCGAGGGTCTTGTGGATGCAGTAGTAGGGCACGTTGCCGTTGCTCAGGGTGCGGTTCTCGACCGCGGTGATGTCGGACTCGGGGAAGCCCGACAGGTAACCGGCGGTGAACCCGGCCGCGCCGTTGTTGGCCTGGCACTTGGCCAGCTCGGCGACCATCTGGTTGGCCTTGTCCCGGCAGACGGTGTCCCCGAGCACGGCGTAGGCCTGCGCCCAGGCCGTCAGGAAGTGGCCCTGCATGTGGGACCGGAACGGGAAGTTGGGCGCGTCCCAGCCGCCGTTGGCCGCCGCGCCGTTGGTGGACAGGCGGTGGTTGGCGCGGAAGACGTACATCAGCCGGTTGACGTCGACGAAGCGCAGGTAGTTGAGCGTGCGGTTCTGGTTGTCCAGCCAGCGGCCGGAGGTCAGCCGGACCTGGCCGAGGTCGAACTCGTAGGCCGAGGCGCCGATCTCGGATCTGGCCCAGGGGAGGGCGGCCATGGCGTGGGACGTGCCCACGACCTGGCCGACGGCCGAGAGCGCGGCGGTCGCGCCCGCGGCCCGGAAGAGCTGGCGGCGGCTCAAGGACATGAGGAGGCTCCTAGGGGGTGCGGCGACCGGCCGGGGCATCGGGTTCGGCCGACCGTTTCACATGGTCAGGTCGCTGGGGCGTCGGGAGGGATCACGCCTCGAGGGGTGTTAGCGCTAACATCGTGGGAGAGGGCCGGTGGAGGGTGTCATGGGGAGCGGCGCCTCCGTGGCGGGCGAGCGTCACGGAGAGGGTGCGCCCGGCGTTCCGGGGCCGGTCGGGGACGGGGTGGCCGCCGGTGGTTGTTATCGCTAACATTCGTGGTCCGAGATCGTCATGGCCTGCTCCCGGGAGAGGGTGTGTCGCGAAGTACATCCGACCGGCGGGCCGGCGTCAACGAGCCTCGGCCCTCGCCGGCCCCGGCGTCGTCATCGGCACGCTCACCGCCTGGACATTCGCCCGGAGGAAGATCTCCCGGCGGTTCCCGCACAAGTGAAAATTTCACAGAAGTCACACGATGGCAACCGTAAGTTTCAGATTCATTTCCGCCGGTTCCCATGACCCGGTCGACGCCCTGGTCGCTGTCCGGTCACCGTCCCGGCCGACGACCCGGGTGATGTCCCGGCCGGTGCCCGGCCGGTCCCCGGTCGGTGCCCGGTCGGTGCCCGGTCGGTGCCTCGGCCATCGGGCATGGCGGCTCCCCTCGGCGAGCGGCTTCCGGCGCCCGCCGGACCGGCGGCCGGACCGCTCGCCCGGGGAGGACCCGCCCCCGGGCGATAAGCCCGCTCATCCGAGGACGTCCGGAGTGCCGTCGCCGGCCACCTCAGATCCGTCCCCGGCCGTGGCCGGGCGCACGACGACCGCGCCGGGGACGGGTCGCCGGGCGTCACACACCCGTGACGGTCCACTGGTTGTTGGCGTTGGCGTTGGGCGCCCACATGGCCACGTTGGAGCCGGCGGTGGCGTTGCCCATGCCGTCCAGGGCCGTGCCGGTGCCGCGGTTGACGATCTGGTTGCGGCCGTTGCCCGTGGGGTTGAGGCGCCACTGCTGGTTGTTGCCGCCGTTCCAGGCCGCCTGCCGGGCGACGGCGCCGTTGGCGGCGTTGCCCCAGCTGTCGACGACCATGCCGTTGGCGCGGTTGACGATGCGGTACCAGCCGCCGCCCAGGTCGACGAGCTGCCACTGCAGGTTGGCGCTGCCGTCGTAGTTCCACTGCTTGAGGTTCGACCCGGAGGCGACGTTACCGCCGCTGTCCAGGGCCAGGCCGGTGGTCCCGTTGGTGATCCGCACATAGGTGGGCTGCGGCGCGCCGGTCCCGGTCAGGCGGTACGTGCGGCCCGCCTGGCCGGTCAGCGCGACGACGTCGGCCTCGGGCTTGGTGACGGTGACGGCGGCGCCGCTCTCGGCGTCGACCACCTGGTGGGTGCCGGTGAAGATCCGGTTGCGGACGTTGACGGTCCCGTCGCGGTCGAACCTGACGAGGATCTCGGTGGCCGTGCCGGCGCTCCACGTCGTGTCCACGGTGTAGCCGCCGCGCCCCCGCAGGCCCCGCACCTTCCCGGCCGGCCAGGCGGACGGCAGCGCCGGGAGCACGTGCAGCTCGCCGTTGTGGCTCTGCAGCAGCATCTCCGCGATACCGGAGGTGGCGCCGAAGTTGCCGTCGATCTGGAACGGCGGATGCAGGTCGAACATGTTCGGCGCGAGCCGGGCCGTCGTCACCAGGAGACGGATCAGGGTGTGCGCGCGGGCGCCCTCCTCCATCCGCGCCCAGTAGTTGATCTTCCAGGCGAGCGACCAGCCGGTCCCGTCGTCGCCGCGCAACTCCAGGGTCCGCCGCGCGGCGTTGTACAGCGCCGGGGTGCCGCGCTTGGTGATCTGGTTGCTGGGGTGCAGGCCGTACAGGTGGGAGATGTGCCGGTGGGCGGGCTCGGTCTCGATCCAGTCGTACAGCCACTCCTGGATGTTGCCGCGCGAGCCGGTCTTCATCGGGGGGAGTCGGTCGCGGGTGGCCAGGACCCGCGTGCGGAAGTCGGCGTCGACGCCGAGCGCCTGGGCGGCCTTGGCGCAGCCGTTGAACAGGTCGCGCAGGATCTGGTTGTCCATCGTGGGGCCCGCGCAGACGGTGACACCGTTGTGGTGGGGCAGCTCCGGGGAGTTCGACGGGTTCGTGACCAGGAACCCCAGGCTCGGTTCCTGCACGAGGGTGTCGAGGAAGAACTGCGCGGCGCCCTTCATCGCCGGGTAGTACCGCCGCAGGAACTCGATGTCGCCGGTGAAGGTGTAGTGCTCCCAGATCAGGGTGGCCAGCCACGCGCCGCCGGTCTGCCACATGCCCCACGCCGCGCCGTCGACGACGGAGGTGGCCCGCCAGGCGTCGGTGTTGTGGTGGGTCACCCAGCCGCCGGCGTTGTACTGGACCTGGGCGGTGCGGGCGCCGGTGACCGTGAGATCGTTGATCATCGCGAAGACCGGGTCGAAACACTCCGACAGGTTCGTCGTGTCGGCCGGCCAGTAGTTCATCGGCAGGTTGGCGTTGATGGTGTACTTCGAGTCCCAGGCCGGCGCCAGCGAGTCGTTCCAGATGCCCTGCAGGTTGGCCGGCTGGGTGCCGGGCCGGGACGAGGAGATCAGCAGGTAGCGGCCGTACTGGAACAGCAGCACCGAGAACTGCGGGTCGTTGACGCCGTTGTGCTGCGCGATCCGCACGTCGGTCGGCTGGTCGGCCGCGGAGGTGCGGCCGAGCTCCAGCGTCGTGCGCCCGAACAGCCGCTGGTAGTCGGCCACGTGCCGGTCGCGCAGCTCGGTGAAGCTCCTGGCGGCGGCGGCGCCCAGGTGCTGCCGTGCGATGCCCTGGTGGTCGCCGCCGACGTCGCGGTAGTTACGGTAGCTGGAGCCGATGGAGATCAGCACCGTCACGCTGTTCGCGCCCGTCACCTGCAGCGTGCCGCCGGAGCTGGTGACGGTGCCGCCCTCGACGACGGCCTTGGCCAGGCCCGTGAACCGGACCGCGCCGGTCTTGCCCTCCATGCTGCCCGAGACGCCGCTGAGTGCCACCGTCGCGGAGTCCGGGCTGGACCGCGTGGTCTGCTGGGGGCTGTCGAACGTCGCGGAGAACGAGATCGAGCCGGGCCTGTCGGCGGTCAGGCGCATGACGATCACCTGGTCCGGCGCGCTCGCGAACGTCTCGCGCTGGTGGCGCACGCCGTTCTTCAGGTACGACACCGTCGTGGTGGCCGTGGTCAGGTCCAGGTAGCGGACGTACTCCGAGACCCCGGAGGCGTTGCCGAAGGCCAGCCGCAGGTTGCCGACGGTCTGGTAGGCGAGCTGGCCCGCGGGGCTGCCGAGCATGTTCTGGTCGATCAGGGTCTGGGCCTGGCCCCACTGGTTCTGGAAGACCAGCTGCCGGATCTGCCCGAGCGCCCCCGCGCCCCGGGGGTTGCTCTGGTCGTAGGGGCCGCCGGCCCAGACGGTGTCCTCGTTGAGCTGCAGCCGCTCGGTGTCGGCGTTGCCGAACACCATGGCGCCCAGGCGGCCGTTGCCGATCGGGAGCGCGCGCAGCCAGTCGTTGCCGGCGCTCTCGTCGTACCACAGCGCCAGGTCACCGGCGGCGCTCACCGCCGGAGGGGGCGCCGAGGCGGCCCGCGCGGCCGCCGTCCACTGCAGCGGTAACAGCATGGAGCCGGCTCCGGCCGCTCCGATCTGCATCAGTCGTCTGCGTGACAGGTGGTTCTCGTCGGACATGTCGTTCCCATCGGTAGGGGGTGCGGCGCCCGGAGGCGCCAGGGCGGAGGAACGGGAGGGGACGACCGGGGGAGGTCATTCCTGGACCTTGCCCCCGGTCAGTCGGGACAGGACGAGGGCGATGAGGATGATGGCGCCGTTGAGGGCCTGGATCCACTGGGCGGGCACGCCGGCCAGGGTGAGGACGTTCTGGATCATGTAGAGGAGCAGGATGCCGGTGAACGCGCCGAACATGGTGCCCTTGCCGCCGTTGAGGCTGACGCCTCCGATGACGGCGGCGGCGAACACGGTGAAGATGGCGCCGTCGCCCTGGGAGGCGGCCACCGAGGCCAGGCGTCCCGACAGCAGCAGGCCCCCGAGGGCGGCGAGCAGGCTCGCGCCCACCAGGGCGGTCCACAGCACCCGGCCGGTACGGATGCCGGCGGCCCTGGCCGCGTCCACGTTGCCGCCGATGGCGTACAGGGCGCGGCCGTAGCGGGTGAAGCCGAGCAGCACGACGCCGAAGGCGAACAGCAGCAGGCACAGCCAGATCGAGGCGGGCACGCCGAGCCACAGGGCCGAGCCGAGGTAGAGCATCGACGGCGGCAGGTTGAAGAAGGTCTGGCCGCCGGAGACGCCGGTGAGCAGGCCGCGCAGCACGATCAGCATGCCGAGGGTGACGATGAAGCCGTTGAGCCCGAACCGCACGATCAGCAGGGCGTTGACCGCGCCGATCAGCGCGCCGACGGCCAGCGTGACCGGGATCGCCCAGACGCCCGACAGCACGCCCAGCCCGGCGCCCGAGCCGACGGCGACGGTCAGCCAGGCGGCCACGCCCGGCGCCAGGCCGAAGGTCGACTCCAGCGAGAGGTCCATCTTGCCGGCGACCAGGACGATCGTCTGCGCCATGACCAGCAGTGACATCTCCGACATGGTCTGCAGGATGTTGATCAGGTTGTCGGCCTGCAGGAAGATCGGGTTGACGGTCTGGCCGACGACGGCGATCACGACGATCGCGGGGATCAGCGCGAAGTCGCGCAGCCCGGCCAGCCGCACCCGTGGCCGTTCCCGCCGGGGGGCGGCGCTCTCCGCGGCGGGCGTGAGGGTCTTCTCAGACATCGGGGTCATCGGGGACATCGAGGGTGTCGGGGGCGTGGGGGACATCGAGCCGGACTCCTTCCATGGCCGCCACCACGTCGTGGTCGTGCCATCCGGCGGCCATCTCCGCGACGAGACGGCCCTGGAACATCACCAGCAGCCGGTCGCACAGCCGCAGGTCGTCGAGCTCGTCGGAGGCGATCAGCACGCCGCTTCCCCCGGCGGCCGTCTCCTCCACCTTGCCGAGCAGGAACTCCTTGGACCTCACGTCCACCCCGGCGGTGGGGGTGATCAGTACGAGCAGCCGGGGGCCGGAGGCCAGCGCCCTGGCCATGACGACCTTCTGCTGGTTGCCGCCGGACAGGCCCGTCACGGGCAGGCCGGGGCCGGGGGTCTTGATCGCCAGATTGGTGATCAGGGTCCTGGCCAGCCGGTCACGCCGCCGGCCGCTGATCAGGCCGGCCTCGCCGAGCCGTTCGGGGACGGTCATGGTGGCGTTGTCGGCGATCGACATCATCGGGACGAATCCCTGGTGGTGCCGGTCGCGGGGGACGAGGCCGACACCCGCGGCGAGCGCGTCGGGCACGCTGCCGGGACGGGGACGGCGGCCGGCGACCTCGATCACGCCCGCTTCGGCCGCGCGCAGCCCGGCGACGGTCTCGGCCAGTTCGGTCCGGCCGCTGGCCGCCGCGCCCGCCAGGCCGACGATCTCGCCGGCCCGGACGGTGAGGTCGACCTCCCGGTAGGCGTCGCCGTACGACAGGCCGCGCACGCCGAGCACCTCGCCGGCGCCGGCGGGTACGGGCGCCCGGGGGAGTGCCTCGGTCAGGCCGGTGGCCTCCCCCGTCATCGCCGCCACCAGCTCGGCGCGCGTCAGGTCGGCCACCGCGGTGGTCAGGATGTGCCGGGCGTCGCGGAAGACCGTGACGGTGTCGCAGATCTCGTAGATCTCCTGCAGGTGGTGGCTGATGAACAGGAAGGTCACCCCCTGCTCCTGCAGGGCGCGGACGCGGGTGAACAGCCGGGTGATGGCGGCGGCGTCGAGCTGGGCGGTCGGTTCGTCGAGGACGATGAACCGGGCGCCGAAGGACAGCGCGCGGGCGATCTCCACGAACTGCCGCCGCTCGACGTCCAGCTCGCCGGCCGGCAGGCGTACGTCGACGTCCACCGACCAGTCGGCGAGCAGCGTGGTCGCCTTGCGCCGCAGCGCGCCCCAGCGGACCAGCCCGAACCGGTTCAGGTCGTGGCGGTTCAGGCAGAGGTTCTCCGCCACGCTCAGCTCGGGGATGATCGTGGACTTCTGGTAGACGCACGCCACCCGCCGCCGCCAGGCGTCGCGGTCGGCCGGGCGCGGGGCGGGTTCGCCGCCGAACCGCACCTCGCCCTCGTCGGGGGAGGTCAGGCCGGTGAGGATCGAGACCAGGGTGGACTTCCCGGCCCCGTTGCGGCCGACCAGGGCGTGGGTCCGGCCGGGCATGACCCGTATTCCGGCGCGGTCCAGCGCGACGGTCTCGCCGTATCGCTTGCTGACGCCCACCGCCTCGACGACAGGGGCGGGCGCCGGGTCAGCCGCCAAGGTTGTTGCCCCACAGCGAGGAGTCGTCCGCCTTGAGGCTCGGGACGCCGCCGTAGGTGCCGCCGTCGGCGGTGACCAGGGGCGCGGAGAGCTGGTCCTCCAGCAGGCCCGGACGCACCTGGACGATGGTGCTGTCGTGGTCGGTCGCGCCGGGCTTGAACGTCTTCCCCTCGATGGCGGCCTTGGTGTACTCCAGCGCGTACCTGGCGTACTGGTCGGCCGGTTGCGAGACGGTGGCGTCGATGTTGCCGGCGGCGATCTCCTTCAGCTCCTGGGGGATGCCGTCGTTGGAGATGACGAAGACGTGCTTGGGGTCGGCCGGCGGGACCAGCAGGCCGCGCTGCTTGAGCACCTGCAGGGTGCCCGCCAGGGCGAAGCTCGACTGCATGTAGACGCCCTTGATGTCGGGGTGGGCGGTGAGCTGCGTCTGGAGCTTCTGCGAGGCGACGGCGCCGTCCCAGTTGGTGGCCTCGCCGAACACCGTGACGCCGGGGTAGTCGGCCTTCATGCACTCGTTGAACGCCTCGGTGCGGTCGCGGCCGTTGATGGAGGCCAGGTCGCCCTGGAGCATCACGACCTTGCCCTTGCCGGACAGCTTCTCGCCGAGGAACCTGCACGCCTTCTCCCCGTAGGCCCGGTTGTCGGCGCGTACCACCATGTAGGCCTCGCCCTGCTCGGGGCGGGTGTCGACCATGACGACGGGGATCTTCTTGGCGGTGAGCTGCTGGAGGGTGGGCGCCACGGCGGCGGTGTCCTGCGGCGCCAGCACGAGCCCCTTGACGCCCTGGCCGACGAGGCTCTGCACGTTGGCGGTGAGCGTGGAGATGTCGTTCTGCGAGTTGGTGGTCTTCAGCTCCAGCCCGTTCTCGGCGCCGAACCGGGGGACGTAGGTGATGAAGGAGTTCCAGAAGTCGGTGTCGGAGCGGGGGTAGTCCACCCCGACGACCGGCCTGTCGCCTCCCGGGGCGGCCGCCGTGCCGCCGCCGGCGTCGCCCCCGCAGGCGGCGGCCGGACCGGCCGCCAGGGCGACGGCCGCCGCCAGGGCGAGTCCTCGTCTCATGGTCGTTCCTTTCCTGTGCTCGGTCGCAGCCGGAGGCCGTGCATGCCCCCGTCCACGGCCAGGTCGGTGCCGGTGGTCGAGCCGGAGAGAGGGCTCGCCAGGTAGGCGACGGCCTCGGCCACCTCGTCGGCCGAGACCAGGCGGCCCATGGGCTGGCGGGCGGCGAGCGCCCGGCGCTCCTCCTCGGGGTCGGGGGCGGCCTCCAGCAGCCGGTTCACCCACGGGGTGTCGGCGGTGCCGGGGTTGACGCAGTTGACGCGGACGCCGTCGGCGACCAGGTCGGCCGCCATGGCCCGCGTCATGGACAGCACCGCGCCCTTGGTGGAGGAGTACAGGACCCGCTGCGGCAGCCCGGCGGTCGCCGCGATGGAGCAGGTGTTCACGATCGCCGCGGCCCGCGAGGCCCGCAGGTACGGCAGCGCCGCCCTGGCCACCCGGACCATGCCGAACACGTTGACGTCGAAGACCCGGCGCCACTCGTCGTCGTCGTTGTCCTCGATCCCGCCCTGGGCGCCGATCCCCGCGTTGTTCACCAGGACGTCGATGCCGCCGAGCCGGTCCGCGGCCTCGGCCACGGCGGCCCGCACCGACGCGTCGTCGGTCACGTCGGCCCGGATGCCGAGCAGGGGCTCGGGCACGCCGGGGGACAGGTCGAGGCAGGCCACGCGGGCCCCTCTCCCGGCCAGCAGGGTGGCGGTGGCCAGGCCGATGCCGGAGGCGCCGCCGGTGACGACGGCCGCGAGCCCGTCGAAGGTGCCCATCACGCCACCTCTCCGGCGCCGGCGGCCGTGTCGAAGGCCGTGCCGAGGACCGCGCCGGTGCCGATGGCCGTGCCGGTGACCGCGCCGGTGGCCCACCGGGGGCCGTGCGGGTAGGCGTACTCGGCGCGCGACGCCGGGTGCATCTCGCCGCCCCCGCCCGGTTCGAGGGGAGCGACGTAGTGGCCGTCCACGATCACCACCGGGTCGGTGAAGTGCTCGTGCAGGTGGTCGACGTACTCGATGACGCGGTCCTCGACGGTGCCGCTGACGGCCACGTAGTCGAACATCGCCAGGTGCTGGACCATCTCGCACAGGCCGACGCCGCCCGCGTGCGGGCACACCGGCACCCCGAACTTGGCGGCCAGCAGCAGGATGGCGATGTTCTCGTTGACCCCGGCGACCCTGGCCGCGTCGAGCTGCAGGACGTCGATCGCGTCCGCCTGCAGGAACTGCTTGAACATCACCCGGTTGTGGGCGTGCTCGCCGGTGGCGACCCTGATGGGCGCGACCCGCCTCCGGACGGCGGCGTGGCCGAGCACGTCGTCGGGGGAGGTGGGCTCCTCGATCCAGTACAGGTCGAACTCGGCGAGCGGGGCCAGGCGTTCGATCGCCTGGCCGACGTTCCACGCCTGGTTGGCGTCCACGGCGATGCGCACGTCGGGGCCGACCGCCTCGCGCGCCAGCCGCACGCGCCGCACGTCCTCGGCCGGATCGGCGCCGACCTTCAGCTTGATGAGGCCGAACCCGTCGGCGACCGCCTCCTTGGCCAGCCGGACCAGTTTGTCGTCGGTGTAGCCGAGCCAGCCGGGGGTGGTGGCGTAGGCCGGGTAGCCCTCGGCCAGCAGGCGCGCGCGGCGCCCGGCGCGGCCCGGCTCGGCGTCGCCCAGGATGGTCAGCGCCTCCTGGCGGGTGAGCGCCTCCTCCAGGTAGCGGAAGTCGACGAGGTCGACGATCTCCTCCGGCGACAGCTCCGACAGCAGCCGCCACAGCGGCTTGCCCGCCCTGCGCGCGCGAAGGTCCCACAGGGCGTTGAGCACGGCCCCCGCCGCCATGTGGATGACGCCCTTCTCCGGGCCGAGCCAGCGCAGCTGGCTGTCGCCGGTGAGCCGGCGCGAGACCCCGCCGAGATCGCCGAGCACCTCCGCCACCGGCCGGCCGGCGACCAGCGGCGCCAGCGACTCCACGGCGGCGACGGCGAGCTCGTTGCCGCGCCCGACGGTGAAGGCGAGCGCGTGCCCCTCCTGCCCGCCGCCGGTCCGCACGATCACGTAGGCGGCGGAGTAGTCGGGTTCGGGGTTCATGGCGTCGGAACCGTCGAGGTGCCGAGAGGTGGGGAACCGGATGTCGTGGGCCTCGACCGCGGTGATCAGCTCCGTCACGGTGCCCCGTTCCGGCGATGGGTGCGCACGAAGGTCTACCTCCAGCGAATGTTTCCGGACGGTGAAGAAATTTTCACCACATGGACATGGGATGTCTTTGTAATCCGCCGCACGCGACGTGTCCAGACCCAGCGGCGAAATACCGCAAATATGATGAAAAAGCTGAATATTTCAGACGCCACTGTGCGCGCGTAGCCCACGCCGGTCTTGCGGTGGGCCGGCCTCTCGCGCGAACATGGGATGTCTGTTATGTTCCCGCGGTGACCCGCGTACCGATCGAGCGCTCCCGCGACCGGAGGCCGTGCCCATGTCCCTGACCGACGAGGCGATCTCCCGCATCCGGGCGCTCGTCCGGTCGGGCGACCTTCCCCCCGGGGCGCGGCTCCCCCCCGAGCACCAGCTCGCCGCCCAGCTCGGGGTCTCCCGCAACCCGTTGCGCGAGGCGGTCAAGGCGCTGGTCGTGGCCCGGGTGCTCGACGTGCGCCGGGGCGACGGCACCTACGTGACCAGCCTGGAACCGCGGTTGCTGCTGGAAGGGCTGGGGCTGGCCGTCGAGCTGCTGCGTGACGACACCCTGCTGGAGATCGTCCAGGTGCGGCGGATGCTGGAACCCGCCGCGACCGCGCTGGCCGCGTCCCGGATCTCCGCCGGACAGCTCGCCGAGGTCGGCGAGCACCTGGCCGCGATGCGCGCGGCCCGCGACGACGTGGAGAAGCTGAACCACCATGACGCCGCCTTCCACCACGCCGTGGTGCGGGCGGCCGGCAACGAGACGCTGTCCACCCTGCTGGAGGGGATCTCCGGCCGTACCCTGCGGATGCGGGTGTGGCGCGGCACGGTCGAGGCCGGCAGCTCGCACACGACCATCGCCGAGCACGAGGCGATCCACGACGCCCTGGCCGCCGGTGACGCGGCGCTCGCCCAGGCGGCGGCGCTGGTGCACATCGGCACGACCGAGACGTGGCTGCGCTCGGTGCTGGAGAACGTGGAGGGCTCCCCGGCCGGGGCCGACGGCGATCGGCCCCCCGCCGGCGCCGGGATCGCCGGCGGGCTCTGGCCGGAGCCGGCCGACGAGGGGACACGATGAGGATCCGCCTGGCCTACGGGGAGACCGGCCTGACGATCGAGCTGCCCGACGAGGCCACCACGGTGGTCACCCCCGTCCACCAGGCGGCCGCGCCCGACCAGACGGGCGCGCTGCGGGCGGCCCTGCGCCACCCGGTCTCCGGGCCGCCGCTGCGCGAGAGGGTACGGCCCGGCCAGACCGTCGCCATCTCGGCCTGCGACATCACCCGCCCCCAGCCGCGGCACCTGATGATCCCGGCGATCCTCGACGAGCTCGACGGCGTCGTCGACCCCGGCGACGTGACGATCCTCGTCGCGACCGGCACCCACCGCGGCAACACCGAGGCCGAACTGCGCGCGATGTTCGGCGACACGGTCGTGGACTCCGTGCGGATCGTCAACCACGACGCCCGCGACCCGGGATCGCTCACCTACCTCGGCCGCTTCGGCAAGGACGTGCCGGTGTGGCTGAACACCGCCTGGGTCGAGGCCGACGTGCGCATCACCACCGGCTTCGTGGAGCCGCACTTCTTCGCCGGCTTCTCCGGCGGCCCCAAGCTGGTCGCCCCCGGCCTGGCCGCGCTGGAGACCGTGCTCACCCTGCACGACGCCGCGCGCATCGGCGACCCCCGGGCCACCTGGGGAGTGATCGAGGGCAACCCCGTGCACGACGACGTGCGGGCCATCGCCGAGGGCACCGGGGTGACCTTCGCCCTCGACGTGATCCTCAACCGGGACAAGGACATCGTGGCGGCCTTCGGGGGCGACATCCTGCCCATGCACGCCGCCGCCACCGCCGCCGCCCGCCGGGTCGCCATGCGGCGGGTCGAGGAGCCCTTCGACGTGGTGGTCACCACCAACTCCGGCTACCCCCTCGACCAGAACCTCTACCAGTCGGTCAAGGGCATGTCGGCGGCGTTCCAGGTGGTCCGGCCGGGCGGTGTGATCGTCTGCGCCGCCGAGTGCCGCGACGGCTTCCCCGACCACGGCTCCTACCGTGAGGTACTGGCCTCGGAGTCCTCCCCGCGGGCGCTGCTCGACGCGATCGCCGCCCGGCCGGTGACCGTCCCCGACCAGTGGCAGGTGCAGATCCAGGCGCGTGTCCAGGCGGGCGCGCGGGTGGTGATGCACACCTCCCACCTCGGCGAGGCCGACCTGGCGGCCGCCCACCTGGAACGGACCGGCGACATCGCGGCCACGGTGACCGAGGCGCTGGCCGCCGCCGGGCCGGGCGCCCGCGTGTGCGTGCTGCCGGAGGGCCCGCAGACCATTCCCTACCTGTCCGGCGGCCGGCCATGAGCGAACGCGCCGTGGACGCCGTGGACGCCGTGGACGCGGTGGACCTGGGGTTCGCCCGGGTCGACGTGGACCGGGAGGCCCGCCAGGGGACGCCCGAGGTCGTCTACGGGCCGGGCAAGACCGCCGGGGAGGTCGCCGCCATCGTCTCCGCCCTGCTCGACCGCAACGTCGGCCCGGTGCTGGCCACGCGGGTCGAGGAGGCGGTCGCCGGGCCCGTCCTGGCGGCCGTGCCGGGAGGGTCGTACGACCCGGTGGCGCGGCTGCTGGTGTGGCGGCCCGTGGCGACCGGCGCCTTCGCGGTCGCGGTGGTCACGGCGGGCACCTCCGACGGGCCGGTGGCGGCAGAGGCGGCGGCCGTGGGCCGGGCGCTCGGGCTGGACGTCACCGTGATCCGCGACGTGGGCGTGGCCGGCATCCACCGGCTGCTCGCCGAGACCGGGCGGCTGCGCGCCGCCGACGCGGTGATCGTCGTCGCGGGCATGGAGGGCGCGCTGGCCAGCGCCGTCGGCGGTCTCGTGGCGGCGCCGGTGATCGCCGTGCCCACCTCCGTCGGGTACGGCGCGGCCCTGGAGGGCGTCACCGCCCTGCTGGCGATGCTGTCCTCGTGCGCCGCCGGCCTCACCGTGGTCAACATCGACTCCGGCTTCGGCGCCGCCATGGCCGCCCACCGGCTCGCCCGCGCCGCCGCCCGCCGTGCCGCCCCGGCCCCGCCCGTCGCGTCCTCCCCGTCCCCGGCCGCCGCGCCCACCCCGCTCCCGGCGGGCGGGGCGGCGGCGGAGCAGGGGGACGGGCCGTGATCTGCTGGATCAACCCGTTCACCGGGCTGGCGGGGGACATGTTGCTGGCGGCGCTCGTCGACGCCGGGGCACCGCCGGACGGCATCCGCGCGGCGGTGGGATCGACCGGCCTGACCGGGTGGGAGCTGACGGCCGGGCGGGTGCTCACCCACGGGCTGGCGGCGACCCGCGTACGGGTCACGGCCACCGACACGGCCACCGAACGGCGGGCGGCCGAGCTGATCTCCATGGCCGCGGCCGCCCGGCCGGAACCGGTCGCCGCCCTGGCCACCGCCGCGCTGCGGGCGATCACCGAGGCGGAGGGGGCGATCCACGGCACCGACCCCGGGCGGGTGCACCTGCACGAGCTGGGCGGCCACGACGCGCTCGTGGACATCGTCGGCGTGGCCGCCGCGCTGCACCTGCTCGGCGTCACGGACGTGCACTGCGCCCCGATCCCCCTCGGCACCGGCACGGTGACCACCCGCCACGGCGTGCTGCCCGTACCGGCCCCCGCGACCGCGGCCCTGCTGCGCGGGGCGGTGGTGACCGGCTGCGACCTGCCCGGGGAGACCGTGACCCCCACCGGGGCGGCGCTGCTGCGCGCCATGGGGGCGCGCCACACCCCGCCGCCGGCGATGATCCCGGTGGCGACCGGCTACGGCGCGGGCACCCGTGAGCTTCCCGACCGCCCGAACGTCGTCGCCGTCACCGTCGCCGAGCCCGCCCGCGACGCCGGCACCGAGTCCCTGGTCGTCCTGGAGACCAACCTGGACGACGTCACCGGCGAGGTGCTCGGCCACACGATCGCACGGGCCCTCGACACCGGCGCCCTGGACGCCTGGGTCACCCCGGCCGTCATGAAGAAGGGCCGGCCCGCGCACGTGCTGCACGTGCTGTGCCGCCCCCTCGCCGTACCGGCCCTGCGCGAGCTGGTCCTCGCCGAGACCGGCGCGCTCGGCGTGCGCGAGGTCGCGGTCGGGCGCACGGCCCTGCCCCGCCACACCGTCGAGGTGGACCTGGCCGGCCATCGCGTGCGGGTCAAGCACGGTCCCCACTCGGCCAAACCCGAACACGACGACGTGGCCGCCGCCTCGGCCGCCCTCGGCCTGTCCCTGCGCGAGACGGCCGCCCGCGCGCTGCGGTCGGCCCGCGAACGGCGCCCGGCGCAGGAGGAGGGAGCGGGATGAATCCCGACGCCAGGATCGACGCACTGCTCGAACGGCTGGCGGCCCTGCCCTCGCTCGCCGTCGCCTTCTCCGGCGGGGCCGACTCCGCGCTGGTGCTGGCGGCGGCGGTCCGGGCGCTCGGGACGGGGCGGGTGCTGGCCGTGACGGCGGTCTCCGACAGCCTGGCGGCCGAGGAACGCGACACGGCCCTGCGGTTCGCGGCCTCCCTCGGCGTCTCGCACCTGCTGCCGGCCACCGCCGAGACGGCGAACCCCGGTTACCGCGCCAACGGCCGCGACCGCTGCTACTTCTGCAAGTCGGAGGTGCTCGACGTGATCGGCCGGGTGGCGGGGGAGCACGGCTTCGCGCACGTCGCCACCGGCACCAACGCCGACGACGCCGTCGACCCGTTCCGGCCGGGGATCAGGGCCGCCGACGAGCGCGGGGTGATCGCCCCGCTGCGCGACGCCGGAATGACCAAGGCCGAGGTACGGCGGACCGCCAGGGCGTGGGGGCTGGCCGTCTGGGACAAGCCGGCCGCGCCCTGCCTGGCCAGCCGGATCGCCTACGGCGTGGAGGTGACGCCGGCCCGGCTGCACCGGGTCGAGACGGCCGAGCGGGCGGTGCGCCGCCTGCTGGCCCGGGCCGGCCTGCTCGTCACCGACCTGAGGGTGCGCGACCTCGGCGACCGGGTGCGGGTGGAGCTGGACGCCGGCCTGACGTCGCGGGCCGCCGCCTTGGCGGGCCTGGTGCCGGCCGTGCGCGAGGCCGGCTTCCCCGGCGCCGAGGTGGAGGTGTCGGCCTTCCGCTCCGGGGCACTGAACATCGAGCCGCTCCGCCCGTGACCGGCCGGGCGTGCCCCGCGCGCGGGGACGCGCGCGGGGCACGCCCGGCCGGCCGGGAGCGCCGCGGTACGGGCCGGTGGGGCCCGCGTCGTGGATTCACCCCGGCGTCGGACGCCGGCCGTCCACGACCAGGGGGGCCAGTGGGCGCTGCCGCTCGACGTGGCCGTTGTCGGACCCCGGCAGCAGCCGCCGCCCGGCCTGTTCGGGCCGGACGCCGGGACCGTCGGCCGTCAGGGTGCCCGGCAGGCGGGTGAGCCCCCCGATGGCGTCCTCGTCGATCGCGAGACCCAGGCCGGGCGAGTCCCCGAGCAGGAACGCGCCGCCCTCGACGCTCAGGTCGACCGACACCCCCACCGGTGGCCGCAGGTCCTGCAGCTCGCTGACCAGGTGGTTCGGCACCGACGTCGCGGCGTGCAGCAGGCCGACCGGGATGTTGCCGATCGGGCTGACCGGCAGGTCGTGGGCGTGCGCCAGGGCCGACACCCGCAGGAAGTGGGTGACCCCCCAGACCGAGGCCGTCTGGACGATGTCGACGGCCCCCGCGGCCAGCAGCGGACGGTACTGCTCCAGCCCGGTGAGGTTCTCCCCGGTGGCGACCGACGCGCGGATCCCGCGGCCGACGACGGCCAGGCCCTCGGCGTCCCAGCGCCGGACGGGCTCCTCGATCCAGATGAGGTCCAGGGTGCGCTCGAGCTCGTGCACGTGCCGGATCGCCTGCTTGCGCGACCAGGACTCGTTCACGTCGAGCATCAGGCCCGGCCGCGTGCCGCGTGCGGCCTCGGTCAGGACCTCCTGGACCAGCGTCAGGCGGTGCCGGTCCCGCTCGATGTCGAGGCCCCCCTTGATCTTGGCCGCCCGCAGGCCGTGCCGGGCGTAGACCTCGTACGCCGAGACGAGCTCGTCGTCGGTCAGGCCGATGTCCAGGCCCGAGGCGTAGGCGGGAACCCGCCTGTCGCGCCCGCCCAGCAGGCGCCAGAGCGGCTCGCCGGCCGCCTTCGCCTTGATGTCCCACAGGGCGGTGTCGAGCGCGCCGATGGTGCCGAACACCGCGCCCGCGTGACCCGCCTTGAAGGTCTGCCGCAGCATGCGGTCGTACAGCGCCGTGACGCCGCGCGGGTCCTCACCCTCGATGGCGGCGAAGACGCAGTCGAGCTCCACGCGCGGCCCTATGCCGGCGCCGGTGATCCCCTCGTCGGTGTCCACCATGATGATCGACACCGGGACGGTCCCGTCGGCGTAGACGCCGTTGGCGTCGCCGACCGGACGGTCCCATTCCTGGACCGTCGTCAACGTGCGATACCCCGAGATACGCATGTCAGCCCTTCGTGGAACCGGCGGTGACACCGTCGGCGATCTGGCGTTGGAGAAACAGGTAGACCATCAGCACCGGTACGGCGGCGATCAGGACCCCGGCGGCGAAGGTGGGGATGTCGTCGGAGTACTGCCCGCGCAGCGAGGTGACCCCGACCATGAGGGTGCGGTGGTCGGCCGACGGCATCATCAGCAGGGAGATGAGGACGTCGTTCCAGCAGAACAGGGCGTTGAGGATGCCGACCGACAACAGGGCCGGGGTGCCCATCGGCAGCATGACCCGCCGGTAGACGCCGTAGGTGGTGTTCCCGTCGATCCTCGCCGCGTCGACGATCTCCCCCGGAACGGTCCTGTAGTAACTCGTCATCAGGAAGATCGTGAAGGGGAGGAACTGCGCGACGTAGGCCAGGATCAGCCCCGGGTAGGTGTCGATGAGGCCGGTGTCCGCCATGACCCGGGCGAGCGGCACCATGATCACCTGGAACGGGATGAACAGGGCCGCGAGACAGCCCAGGAAGAGCGCCTTGGAACCGCGGAACCGCAGCTGGCTCAGCGCGAAGCCCGCCATCGACCCCAGCAGCAGCAGGACGACCACCGAGATCGTCACCACGACGAGCGAGTTGGCGAAGTACCGCGCCATGCCGACGCTGTTCCACGCGGTGGCGATGTTTTCCCACTGCAGGGAGGTCGTCGGGGAGAACCGGTCGAGGACGTACTCGCGCCGGCTCTTCATGGCGACGTTGGTGGTGAACACCAGGGGGTAGATCGTCGCCAGCGCGAGGAGCGCCATCGGGACGGCGACCACCCACCTGGTCAGGCGGCTGCCGGACATCAGTCCTCCCTTCCGGCGCGGCGGAGCACGCTGATCTGCATGAGCCCCACCACGAGCATGACGAGGAAGAGGACCGTCGACGCGGCCGAGGCGAGCGCGGGGCGGTTCATCTGCCCCTGCTGGATCCAGACGTAGTACTCCGGCAGGTAGGTGGACCCCTCCGGGCCCCCGCTGGTCATGACGTACAGCAGGCCGAACATGGACGTCAGCATCCCGATCATCGTGGTCACGAAGACGAACTGGATGGTGCGGGTCAGGCCCGGGATGATCACGTGGCGGATGATCTGGGGGAGCGACGCGCCGTCCACCCGGGCCGCGTCCAGGAGCGCGGGGTCCAGGGTGGCGAACCCGGCGAGGAACACCACCAGGGACATCCCGAAGGTCGCCCAGACGTGCACGCCGACGACCGCGAACATCGCGACGTCCGGGTCGCCGAGCCAGTCGACCGGGCCGGCGCCGATCGCCGCGAGGGCGGTGTTCAGCGGGCCGTCGAAGGCGAGCAGGAGGTTGAAGATCGCACCGATGATCACCGGTGAGAGCACGGCCGGGAAGAAGTAGACGCCGCGGAAGACCCGGTGCCCGGGAACGCGCAGGTAGATGAACGTCGCGAGCAGGCCGGGGATGGCCACCGCCACGGGAAGCAGCAGCACCAGCAGCCCGACGTTGCGCAGCGCGCTCTGGAACGTCGCGTCCTGGAACATCTCCACGTAGTTGTCGAGGCCGACCATCGTCCCGTTGCGCTCGCCGTCGCCCGTGAAGGAGAAGTTGACGCCCATCAGCAGCGGCCACAGCCGCAGCGCGACGATGATCAGTACGGCCGGGGCCACCAGGACGTAGGGCGCGAGGCGTTCGGAACGCAGCGCGCGGGAGGCCGGCCGGGAGGCGGTCGCGGTGTCACCGCGGCGCGCCCGCCGGCCGGTCTCCCCCCCGCCGGTCCGCCCGGGGCCGACCGGGCGGACCAGCGGTGACGAGTCTCGGATCGGCACGCGATCAGCTCGCCCGATCCGAGGCGGCCAGCTGCTCCACCACCTCGTCGACGGTCGCCGATCCGCTCAGGAGCTGCTGGGACAGCCTGCCCATCAGGTCCAGCGTCTTGGAGGACAACGCGACGTGCAGGGCGGGCTTGCCGGCCTTGAGCTGGGAGACGATCGTGCCGACGGCCGCGGGGCCCTGCGACACGTCGATCGTGGTGTCGGACGCGATCGCGCCGGCCTCGGAGTAGAAGGAGGTCAGGGCGTCGGTCGTGGTCAGCGACCGCACCATGTCGGCGGCCAGCCCCGGGTCCTTGGCCCACTTCGCGACCGCGTAGCCGATGCCGCCGTCGTAGGCGAGGCTCGGGGTGGTCCCGTCGGTGACGACCGGGGACGGCATGACGCCGACCTTGTCGGGCCCCAGGAACTCGCTGAAGTCCTTCCAGTGCCCGATGTCCGACATCAGGCCGATGATGTGGGCGGCCTTGCCGGAGTTGAAGATCGTGAAGGCGTCGTTGAACATCGCGGTCGAGTTGGCCCCGTCGTTGTTCAGCTTCGCGTCACCGGCGTCCTTCCACAGCTTGAAGATCTTCTTCACGCTGGGGGAGTCCCAGTCGCGCTTGCCGGCGATCCAGTCGTCGTACTCCTGCGAGGTCATGATGCCCGAGCCGAGGCCCGACATGAAGAACTGGATCCCGGCGCCCTCCTTGTTGCCGAGCGCGAAGCACCTGGCCCCGGTCTTCTGCTTGATGACGGCGCAGTCGCCGATGAACTTCTCCCAGGTCGTGGCGGGGGTGGCGAGCCCTGCCTTCTCGTACAGCGTCTTGTTGTAGTAGATCGGGTGGCCCTGCAACGTCACCGGGGCGGCGTAGACCTTGCCGTCCTTGCTGAACGCGTCCCAGCCCGCCAGGCGCTCCTTGTCCTCGGCCAGGTACTGGTCGAGCGGCAGGAGCGCGTCCACGCGGTCGCGGATCTGGCCGCCCCCGTTGAAGAGCATGACGTCCGGTCCCGCACCGGACTGGATGGCCGCGCCCAGCAGGGTGTAGTACTGGTCGAACGGCTGGGCCACGAACTCGACCGTGACACCGGGGTGCTTCTTGGCGAAGTCGTCCTTCGCCTTCTTGACGTAGGAGGCCGCGGCCGCGTCACCGGACTTCCAGTCCCAGACCACGAGCTTCGTGACCTTGCCGGAGTCGCTCGGCGACGACGCGGGACGGCTGGCGCTTCCGCAGCCGGCCAGGGCCAGCCCCGTGACCAGGACGGCGGACCACACTATTCGCTGCTTCATCGATGTTCACTCTCCAGAGGACGGCCGGCTCGCCCGGCCGCGATGTGAGGCGAAACGTAATTCGTATGACGTCTTACGTCAATATGTGTGTCATATACTGATGTTGAAATGTGGCGCCGTCCGCGGCAGCGGAGGAGATATGACGACATCGCAGGAGTCGCCGCCGGGCGTCGCGTCCCCGCCGGCATGGGTGCGCCGCCCGGCCAACCTCGCGAGGGCGGTGACGGCCGAGCTGGTGGAGCGCATCGTCCGTGGAGTGCACCCCCCGGGCACGCCGCTGCCCGCCGAACCCGCGCTCTGCGACGCCTTCGCGGTGAGCCGGACCGTCGTCCGCGAGGCGTTGAAGATCCTTCAGGAGAAGGGGCTGGTGCAGATCCGCCAGGGCAGCGGCACCGTCGTCACCCAGCCGACGATGTGGGACATGCTCGACGAGCACGTCCTCGCGGCGAGCATCGCCCAGGACGAGGGCCTGGCCATCCTCGACGACCTCGTCGTCACCCGGCGCGTGCTGGAGTCCGACATGGCGAACCTGGCCGCCCGTCTCGCGGGCCCGGACACCGTCGACCGGCTGCGCGCGCTGGTGGACCGGATGGACGAGCTCGTGGACGACCACGTCACGTACGCCAAGCACGACCTCGCCTTCCACGACACGATCATGCAGGCGTCCGGGAACCGGATCGCCCGTGGCGTGGTGCGGGCCCTGGAGAGTCAGGTCGTCAACACCGCCCGCTACATGGGCCAGCCCCAGCGGGCCCTGTGCGTGGCCTCCAACCTCGGCCACCGCCGCATCTACGAGCGCATCGCCGCCCACGACCCCGGCGGCGCCGCCGAGGCGATGTTCACCCACATCACCGACGCCTGGATCGTCCGTCGCGGCGGGCCGGACGAGCCCGTGCGCCTGGAGCGCTGAACGCGGACCCCGCCCGGCCGGGACGCGGCGTCCGGAGACTTTCCCCCGATCCGATGAATCCGCCAGGCCCGGCCCGACGGGCGTGCCTGCGAACCACGTGAAAGAAGGCGTTTCGTGAAACTGTTGCGGGTGGGTCCGCCGGGCCGGGAGCGGCCCTGCGTCATGGGCCCCGACGGCAGGACGCTGGACCTGTCGGGTCTGACGGCCGACATCGACGGCGCGTTCCTCGCCGGAGGAGGCGTCGAGCGGGTACGGTCCGCCCTCGCCGGGGGCGCCCTGCCCGAGGCCGGGCCGTACGAGCGGATCGGCGCTCCGGTCGCCAGGCCGGGGAAGATCATCTGTATCGGGCTGAACTACTCCGACCACGCCGAGGAGACCGGCGCCGCCGTCCCCGCCGAGCCGGTGGTCTTCATGAAGGCGCCCAACACCGTCGTCGGCCCCGAGGACGAGGTCCTGGTGCCGCGCGGCAGCGTGAAGACCGACTACGAGGTCGAGCTGGCGGTGGTCCTGGGCGGCACGGCCCGCTACCTGTCCTCCCCGGTGGAGGCGGCGGGCGTGATCGCCGGGTACGCGATCGCCAACGACGTCTCCGAGCGGGAGTTCCAGAACGAACGCGGCGGCCAGTGGGACAAGGGCAAGTCGTGCGAGACGTTCAACCCGCTGGGACCCTGGCTGGTCACGCCGGACGAGGTGGGCGACCCGCAGGCGCTCGGCCTGCGCCTGTGGGTCAACGGCCGGCTCCGCCAGAACGGCAGCACCAAGAATCAGATCTTCGGGGTTCATCACGTGATCTGGTACCTCAGCCAATTCATGGTCCTGGAGCCGGGCGACGTGGTGAACACCGGCACCCCCGCCGGGGTCGCCCTGGGCATCGGCCCGGAGGCGTACCTGCGCGCGGGCGACGTGGTCGAGGTCGAGATCGACGGCCTGGGCCGCCAGCGCCAGCGGATGGGGCAGGCGTGAGAGCGGACGGAACGCTCCCCGGCCGCGTGTGAGCGACCGTCCCGGGGCGGCGGGACCGCCCCGGGGAGGACCGTCCCGGGTGAGTGCATGAGAGACGACCGGCTCAGCCGCGCAGGCTCCAGCGCTGGTTGGTGCCGCCGTTGCAGGCCCAGAGGATGAGCTTGGTGCCGTTGGCCGTACCGGCCGCGTTGGCGTCGAGGCACTTGCCGGACTGCACGCCGGTGA